>CAYXFF010000001.1:0-8857 GCA_964464185.1 uncultured Syntrophaceae bacterium
TGTAAAGGGAGCGGACCATTTCTATTTCGGTAAGGAAACGGCGTTGATGGAAATTATCGGAAAACATTTAAAGACGGGATGAAGGATCAGGAGGTCCAATGAGCTGGGAACCTGTCGTAGCCGCCATTATCGGCGGTCTTTTGTTGGGTCTTGTCATCGCCTATGTTCTGAAAGTGTTTCAGACCAGGTCATCGAAGGAAATCGCTTTAGAACTGTACAGGGAAAACGAGGAGCAGCGAAAGGCGCAGGTGGAGGGGGTTATACAAAGCGTGAAGGACAGTTTTGCCCGTCTGTCACTGGAGGCATTGGCAAAGTCGACGGATGAATTTCTCAAGCTCGCGAGGGCCAGACTGGAATCCGAACGGGAGATAAGCGTCAGTGAACTTGCGGCCAAGAAAAATCTGATCGACCAGCAGCTGGATAGAATGAACAGGGAGCTTGAGAAGGTCTCGAAACTCATGCTGGACCTGGAAAGAGATCGGATCGATAAATTCGGGCAATTGACCACCCATCTCCAGATGGCCGGTGAACAGACAGCCGCACTCATGCAGACCACCCAGTCCCTGCGGGAAGCCCTGGCCAGCACCAAGGTTCGAGGGCAATGGGGGGAGCGGATGGCGGAGGACGTGCTGCGCATCGCGGGATTCATTGAAAACGTGAATTACCTGAAGCAGACGACGCTTGATTCCGGAGGGTCACGCCCTGACTTTACCTTTTTGCTCCCCCGCGATTTGAAGCTCAACATGGACGTCAAATTTCCGCTGGACAATTACCTGCGTTATCTGGAAGCGGAGTCCGACGCAGAGCGGGTTAAATTTCGTGATACCTTTATGCGGAATGTAAGGGACAAGATCAAAGAGGTTACCACCCGCAATTACATCAATGCCGGGGACAATACGGTTGACTATGTGCTTCTTTTCATCCCGAATGAACACATCTATGCGTTTATCCACGATCAGGACAGCTCCCTTCTGGACGACGGGCTCAGGAACAAGGTCATTTTCTGCTCACCTTTGACGCTGTTCGCCATCCTCGCCGTCATACGGCAGGCCGTTGACAATTTCGCAATCGAAAACACTTCTAAAGAGATTTTGTCTCTCCTGGGAGCTTTTCGGGAACAATGGGCAAAATTTATTGAGCAGCTCGAAAAGCTCGGCAGACGAATCGGTGATGTGCAGAAGGATTATGAATCGCTCATCACGACAAGACGAAGACAACTCGAAAGGCCGCTCAACAAGATAGAAGCCATCCGGACACAGCAGAATCTGCCGATCGACATCGATGCCATCGAAGATCTTTCGTCGGCTGATGAGAAGGAAGACTGACGGGTGCGGCCTCATGGAATACAATCTGATCGTCATTCTCGGACCCACCGCGTCGGGGAAGACCCGAATGGCCGCGCGGCTGGCCAGGGAGCTTGGGACGGAAATCATCTCAGCTGATTCCCGCCAGGTCTATCGCGGAATGGATATCGGAACCGGGAAAGATCTCGGTGAATACGTGGTTGACGGCCATCCCGTGCCTTTTCATCTCATCGATGTCATTCACCCCTCAGAAGAGTTCAGTGTCTTTGATTATCAGTCGCAGGCGTACCGCCTTTTTATCTCTTTAAGAGAGAAGGGAATGATTCCAATCATGGCGGGGGGGAGCGGTTTGTACCTGGATTCGGTGATCAAAGGGTACCGGATGCCTGAGGTGCCCGTCGATAGCGGGTTGAGAAAAGAGCTTGATGCGATGGACATGGAAAATCTGATCCGCCGACTGCGCTCTCTCCGCACGTCGTTTCACAACATTACGGATTTCACGGACAGAGAGAGGGTGATCCGGGCCATTGAGATTGCTCAAGGTAGCCTGAACGGGGAATGGGATGCGTCTGCACGGCCGAAGATCCAGGCGTTCATTATGGGTATCCGATGGGATCGCGAGGTGCTCCGCCGGAGGATCACGCGGCGCCTCGAGGAGAGGACCAGAGCCGGGTTGATAGATGAAGTAAAAAATCTCAATCAAGCGGGTTTAAGCTGGGAGCGGATGGAGTCCCTTGGCCTCGAGTACCGCTACGCGGGCCGTTATATTCAAAGGAAAATATCCTATGATGAGATGATTCGTGAGTTGAATATCCGCATCCACCAGTTTGCGAAGCGTCAGCTATCGTGGTTCAGGAGGATGGAAAGACAGGGGGCCATGATTCACTGGATCGAGGGGGATGATTGCGAAACGGCCAGGAGATTGGTCCGGAAAGCCTTTGGAGGAGTTCATTCAATCGTTTCTCCGAGGTAGGCCTCACGGACCCGGTCGTTTTTCAAAAGATCCAGGCCGGCACCCTCAAGGACCATGAGGCCTGTCTCCAGCACGTAGCCATAATCAGCTATGTGCAGTGAAGCCATGGCGTTCTGTTCAACGAGGAGAATGGTTGTTCCCTCGTCATGGATCTTCTGAATGACGCGGAAGACATCCCTGATGAGAAGGGGGGCGAGCCCGAGGGATGGTTCATCAAGCAGAAGGAGCTTTGGACGGGACATGAGGGCGCGGCCCACGGCGAGCATCTGCTGTTCACCGCCCGAGAGGGTGCCGGCAGACTGTTCGGCGCGTTCCCTCAGGCGCGGAAAGATATTGAAAATCTCTTCGATGTCCTGCGGAATATTTTTTCTGTCGTCCCGTACAAAGGCACCCATGAGCAGATTTTCATATACGCTCAAATTGACGAAAACTTTTCTCCCTTCAGGGACCATGACAATGCCTTCTCGTGCGAGCAGGTGCGGGGGATATCCCGTTATCTCTTTGCCCAGGAACTGGATGGATCCGCTTTCAGAGGGGACAAGGCCGCAGATCGTGCGTATCAGGGTGCTTTTCCCGGCGCCGTTGGCACCGACAAGGGTGACGATCTTTTCTTCCGGCACGTTCAGGGAGACGCCCTTCAGGGCCGCGATGCCGCCGTAATGCACTTTAAGGTCTTTTATTCTGAGCACTTTTAAACCTCTCCGAGGTAGGCTTCAATAACCCTGGGATCCTTCTGTATCTCTGAAGGTGTTCCCTCCGCGATCGTGACGCCGTAATCCAGGACCTTCATCCTTTCACAGATTCGCATGATGAACTTCATGTCGTGCTCAATCACGAAAAGGGTCAGGTTGTAATCCTTCCTCAGGCGTAGAAGAAGTTCAAGAAGCTCAATGGTTTCGCTTGGATTCATCCCGGCCGCCGGTTCATCAAGAAGAAGGAGTTTTGGCCGGGTGGCAAGGGCGCGGGCAATCTCGAGACGCCGCTGTTTGCCGTATGGAAGCGACCCGGATCTTTCCGCCGCCATTTCTGCAAGATCAACCTCCTGAAGGAGGTGCATGGCGTGGTTATGCATATTCTCTTCCTCTCTGAGATAGCGGGATGTGCGGAACATCGCTTCGATAAAAGTCGATTGCAAATGTCCGTGATAAGCGATGAGAACGTTTTCAAGAACAGAGAGTTCCGGGAAGAGGCGGATGTTCTGAAAGGTTCTGGCGATCCCGATCTTGTTAATCCGATTGGCCTTCCTCCCGTCGAGGCGATGATCCTGAAAAAAAATCTTTCCTTCCGTCGGTCTGTAATATCCGGAAATCATATTGAAGACCGTTGTTTTCCCCGCTCCATTAGGGCCGATGAGTCCTACAATTTCGCCCTCTTCAAGAAGCAGGTTGAAATCGATGACGGCTGTGAGACCCCCGAATTTCATGGTCAGGTTTTCGCTGGAGAAGAAGGTCATTTCTTGCTCTCCCAATACCGTCTGAAGGCGGTCATCAGGTCGATTGCGCGATTCCAGGAAAACTCCCTCGTCCCCATCAGGCCCTGTCGCGCGAAGATCATCAGCAGGACGAGAAGAAGAGAAAAAATAACCATCCTCATTCCTGGAATGCCCGGAATGTGAAGGCCTCCGATGAAGATAGGCTCCTCAAAGAATCGGAGCAGCTCGCTTCCGATCGTCACGACGAACGCCGCGATCACGGAGCCTGTCGTGCTGCCCAATCCCCCCAGAACAATGATGATGAGGAGATTGAACGTTAGAAAAAAGGTGAAAAGGTTCGGCGAAATGGTTGTGATGAGATGGGCTAGGAGTCCGCCGCCGATGCCGCCGAAAAAGGCGCTCACGATGAAGGCGAACATCTTGTGCCAGAAGGTATCGATTCCAACCGCCTCGGCCGCCGACTCATCATATCGGATCGCCTTGAGAGCGAGACCGTAACTGCTTCGGATAAGCCGGTTGATGAAGAAGATCGTGGCAATGGCAAATCCCCAGGACCAGGCGAGGTTGGTGTGATGGGCGATTCCTTTGAGACCCAGGGGTCCGTTCGTGATGCTCTGGGTGTTGTTTGCGATGACCCTCACGACTTCACCGAAACCAAGGGTCACGATGGCCAGATAATCCCCTCGAACCCTGAAAACGGGAAATCCCATCAGAAATCCCATGAAGGCCGCGACCATTCCGGCGATGATAAGAGAGACAAGAAAGGGGGTATGAATGACACTGAGGGGCCAGACAATGGGCTCGATGATGAAGGAAAGCTGTTTTTCCATCGGGGACATTGTGAGAAGGGCGGACGTATAGGCCCCGATGGCTGCGAAGGCGTTGGGCGCGAGCGAAAACTGGCCTGTGACTCCGTTGATGAAGTTGTAACTCACGGCCATGGCGATGAATATGGCGCAGTTGATCAGGATTCGAATTTCGTATTCCGTGCCGAATGTATGGGCGATGTAAAGCAGGAAGACCAGCAATCCCGTGGCGACGAACGTCAAAAAACGATTTCTCCGCCGGAAGGGGTCCGAATGTATTGCTCCGTTCAAGCCCATATCGCATTCACTCCGGCAGCCGTTCGCCCATAAGGCCGGTCGGTCTGAAAAGTAGAATCAGAATCAGAATACCGAAGGCCAGCGCGTCTCGGTATCCCGCCATGTCCGGCCTCGCCGCGACCAGCAGGATTTCGATAAGACCGAGAAGAAGACCCCCGAGCATGGCTCCGCGTACGTTGCCGATACCGCCCAGAACAGCCGCCACGAACGCCTTGAGTCCTGGGAGGATACCCATGAGCGGGTTGATCTGCGGGTATCTCATGGCCCACATGATGCCGCCCGCTGCTGCAGCGGCCGAGCCGATGGCAAAGGTGAACGCGATGATGCGGTTCAGATCGACTCCCATCAGGCGAGTCGTTTCCATGTCGTGGGCGATGCATCTCATGGCGCGTCCGATTCTCGTTTTATAGATGATCTGATAGATAAGGATGAAAATCAGGAGCGTCAAGAGGGCTGTCCAGACATGGAGGTCCAGCACCCGCACTTCGCCGAAAACGTGAATGCCGCTGAAAATTTCGGGACGATAAAAGGCCTTCGGCCGGCCGCCGAAAAGGACAAGACCGAGATTTTCGAGGAGAAAAGAGATCCCGATGGCCGTGATGAGCGCTGAGATGCGGGGCGCGTTTCGGACAGGCCTGTATGCTCCCCTGTCGATAAGAACGCCGAGAAGGGCCGTCAACAAGATAGCCATCAAAAAAGAGGCCCACCAGGGCAGGGTGAACAGGAGCATTCCGTAGAAGGCGAAATAGCATCCGACCATCATCACATCGCCATGGGCAAAGTTGATGAGGCGCAGAATGCCGTAAACCATGGTATAGCCGATGGCGATGAGACCATAGAGACAGCCGAGAGAAACGCCGTTAATCAGTTGCTGAATGAATGCCGAGGTATCGATGATCAAATCCTAAAATCTAAAATGCAGGGGCGATTCGGAAATCGCCCCTGCAGATCAAAAAAAAGTGTTCCTTGCCGTAGGACGCTTCAGGGATTGATGGTGGTCAGATAACGGAACTTCCCGTCCTTTACATGGAGCATGACCATTCCTTTTTTCGCGTTGCCGTCCTCACCGATGCTCAGGACGCCGGACACCCCCGCGAAGTTTTTGGTGCTTGCGAGCGCCTCGCGGATTTTCGGGCCTTCCGTGGACTTGGCCCTTTCGATGGCGTCTATCAGAACAAAATAGGCGTCCGCGCCGAGTGCGTCAAAGCCGCTCGCATCGGTCTTGTTTTTGCTTTCATAGGACTGGATGTACTGTTTCGCCAGGGCGGTTGTTGCCCCTTCCTTGGCAAAATGTCCGGTGAACATAAATCCCTCCACCGACTTTCCCCCGATGCTGATCAGCTCAGGCGCCTGGGCGCCGTCTGCGGAAAGGATGGGGACTTTGAGTCCCAGTTCTGCAGCCTGTTTGCATACGAGCGCATCCTCCGTATAATAGTTGGGCAGATAGAGGATATCCGGTTTGGATGCTTTGATCGCGGAAAGCTGCGCCGTGAAATCCTGATCTCCGGACTGGCAGAATGTTGATGACACGATGCTGCCGCCCATCTTGACGAAGTCCTGCTTGAAGAAGTTTGCCAGATCCACGCAGTAGTCCTGCGCCTGATCGATGAGAAGGGCGGCCCGTCTTGCCTTGAGACTCTCAAAGGCGTATTTCGCGGCCACCGCCCCCTGGAAGGGATCGATGAAACAGACCCTGAAGATGTACTTGCGGTTCTGGGTGACGCGGGGGTCCGTGGCCGTCGGGCTGATGATGGGCACTTTCGCTTCTTCCGCAATCGATGCCCCGGCCATGGTATTCCCGCTGGTGGCCGTGCCGATAATGGCCACAACCTTTTCTTTCTTGATCAGGCGTGAAACAGCGTTTGCGGCCTCGATCTTATCGCTTTTTTCGTCCACCAGAAAGAGCTCCACCTTTTTGCCCAATACCGTAGGCTTGAGCTCATTGGCCGTTTTTATGCCCGCCCATTCCATTTGACCGTACGAGGCTACTCCGCCGGTCATGGGCAGGAATACGCCGATCTTGACCGTGTCCGAAGCCTTCGAGCAGCACAGGACAACGGTCAGCGCGGCCAGGAATGCGAGAATCACAAAAGCTGTAATGACTTTTTTCGCCTTCATTGAGAAATCCCCTCCTTTTTAAAATCAATGATAAAATGCGTGCGACAGTAAAGTCGTTTTATAAAACACGAAAGAGGACAGTATGTCAATCGGATTTCACATGAAAAAATCTTTGCGTCTGCAGGCACTTTGCGTTAAACATAGACACCAGCAAAAACAGGGTGCCTTTGATGCAGATGAGTCTTTTACTCGACGAATTCATGAATTATATGGCGATCGAAAAGGGGGTCTCACGAAACACCCTTGAAGCGTATGGCAGGGATCTGAATTCCTATATCGCCTTCATGGAGAGTTCGGGGATTGTCGGGGTTCAACCTATCACGTCAGATCATGTCATTTCCTTTCTGGGCGCATGCCGTAAACGAGGGTTGTCACCGGCCTCAGTGAACAGGGTCTTGGCGGCCTTGAGAGGTTTTTATAAATATCTCATTGGTGAGAGAAAAGTGGCCGTGAACCCCGTTGCGAATATCCAGCTTGCAAAAGTATGGATGCATCTTCCCGACGTTCTGAGTCGTGAGGAGATGATCCGTCTCATAGGTGCTCCGGGGGCAGGAGACCCTTCTGCCATAAGAGACACGGCCATGCTGGAACTGCTCTACGCATCGGGCATCCGGGTATCGGAGCTCATTTCACTCAGAACCAACGATATAAACTGGCAGGGGGGGTATCTGATTGCCCGGGGAAAGGGAAGCAAGGAAAGGGTCGTTCCTGTGGGTCGAGCGGCTCTCGATTCGCTTCATGCTTATGTTGAAGAAGCTCGTCCGTGTTTTCTGAAAGGGAGGAATACGGTTTTTCTTTTTTTGAACCGTTCGGGTTCGGGGTTCTCGAGGCAGGGGCTCTGGAAAATGATCAAAAAGTATGCGCTGAAAGCGGGTCTCATGAAAAAGGTCTATCCTCATACCTTCAGGCATTCCTTTGCAACCCACCTTCTGGAAGGAGGGGCCGATCTCCGCTCCGTTCAGGCCATGCTGGGACACGCGGATATAGCGACCACGGAGATCTATACCCATGTGACCCGTGAAAGGATAAAAGAAATTCATAAAAAGTATCACCCGCGGGGATAATCATTGGATTACTATAAAGCCGAAGAAAAAAGAAACGATAAAAGCAAAAAGCCCTTGAGAGGGGAAAAGCGTGTTCATGTCGTCCGGACCGTTTTAATTCTCGTCCTGATTCTCATCGCGGGCGGCGCTCTTGCCCTGTTTCTAAAATCGGACCGCTTGAGCACTCTCAGGATCAAGGACGTCATCATCAGCGCCCTGCCCGGGCAGAAGCCGATTTTTTACCATCTTGAAATCGAAAAGAATGGGAAAGAATACTTTCTGAAGACGACGGATGTTTTCGATATCACCTATCGGGATGAATTTGTCATAAAGGATGTGTCGACCAGCTCTCTTTTCGGGAGGGGCGTGTCCGTCGACATGGAGGAACTGGGCATTCCAAAAGCGATGAAGGTCCTCTTGAAAGGGGTGAATCTTGTCGACAGGGTCATGCAGGGAGAGGGCAGGGGCCTTGAGCCGGCGGGAGAATACCGGATCAGGGTCACATATAGTGGTGAGGTCATCGCAGCCATACCGGTAAAGGTCGTGGTCACGCCTCAGGACTGGCTGAGGGTGGCCAAGGAAGCGAAGAGCGGAAAATCGCAGATCGAATCGCTGAAGCAAGCCGGCGAGTTGACGAAGAGCGATCCTCAGGTGAATAGGATGCTGGCCAAAGCGTATATTCAGGAGGGGATGCATGAAAAGGCCGTCCGTGAGTATCAGAAGGTCCTCAGGCGTAAGCCGGATGATGTTATAGCTCTCGCTGAGCTTGCAAAAATTTATCTGGACAGGAAAAAATATAATGATGCCGTTGCGCAGTACAAGAAAATAGTGAAAATAAAACCCGGTGATGCTGCGGCATACGCGAATATGGCCTTTGCTTACGG
>CAYXFF010000001.1:8957-15982 GCA_964464185.1 uncultured Syntrophaceae bacterium
GAGCTCATCCGCAAGAGCACGAAGGATGCGTCGCTTTACGCCAATCTGGGCCTTGCTTACGGCGGCAAAGGAAAAATCAATGAAGAAATTTCAAGTTACAAAAAAGCACTGGCCCTGAATCCAAGGAACGCCACGGTTCATTTTAATCTGGCCATGGCTTATGAGAAGAAGGGGATGGCAAAAGATGCAGCAAAGGAATATGAGAAAACGCTGAAGTTGAAACCAGATGACGCAGACGCTTTGGCGAAAATAGGGGAAAGCTTTGTCCGGGAAAAAAAATACAGCCAAGCCATCAAGCTTTACGAGAGAGCCGTCAAAAAATCGCCGAAAAACCCGGGTCTTCTGGCAAACTACGCCTATGCCCTGGGGGAGATGAAAAAATACGGAGAGGCGGCCACCTACTATGAAAAGGCGCTGCGGCAGGGCGCCAGAGATCCTCAGATCCATTACAACCTGGCCTACACCTATGATAAGCTCGGCGAGAAGCGGAAGGCCATCGCGGAGTATGAGAAATATGCCGCGACCCACCCGACCATGGATATTTTGTCCAAGCTTGCGGACCATTACATGAAAGCGAACAACTACAGCGGGGCGGTCAAAAGTTACGAGAGGATGATCAAGATTCAGCCGAAAAAAGCGTCTCTTTATGCGGGTCTCGGATACGCCCATGGCCTCAAGGGAAACATCGATAAAGAAATCGACAATTACAGAACAGCGCTCAGATATGATAGGGATAATGAGGATGTTCACCTGAAACTCGGCGCGGCTTACGAGAAAAAGGAAATGTGGAATGAAGCACTGGCGGAGTACAGCAAAGCCTATCAACTCAATCCGGATTCCAGTAGGGCCGCGAGAAAAATCCCCCAGCTGAAGATCAAGATCATCCGGCAGAAGCATAAAGAAACATGAGAGAAAGGGACCAATAAAATGAAACAAATTTCCATGAACCATATTCTCATCGGCGGCGGTGAGCCCTTTGTTCTGATCGCGGGGCCCTGCGTCATCGAGGACAGAGAGGAGACAAGAAACATCGCCCTCATCCTGAAAGAAATGACGACGGACCTTGGAATACCCCTCATCTTCAAAGCCTCCTATGACAAGGCGAACCGCACATCATGGGATTCATTCAGAGGGCCCGGGCTGAAGGATGGACTGGATGTTCTCGCGTCGATCCGGGAGGATTTTGGAATTCCCGTGCTCTCGGATGTCCATCGGTACGAAGAGATCGATGAGGCCGCATCCGTCCTCGATATCGTTCAGATACCGGCTTTTCTCTGCCGGCAGACGGATTTCATCCGGGAGGTGGCCCGAAAGGCAAAGATCATCAACATCAAGAAAGGTCAGTTTCTGGCCCCCTGGGATGTGGCTCCGATCATTGAAAAAGCCCGAAAGGCGGGAAACGACAATATCCTGATTACGGAAAGGGGAACGAGCTTCGGCTACAATAATCTCATCGCGGACATGCGTTCCCTTCCGATTATACGCGGATTGGGATACCCGGTCGTCTTTGATGGAACGCACAGTGTCCAGCTGCCGGGGGGACTGGGACATGCCTCCGGAGGACAGCGTGAGATGGTGCCAAGTCTTTCAATGGCCGCTGTCGCGGTGGGAATCGATGCCCTCTTTCTGGAGGTTCATCCCGATCCGGAGAGGGCTCTTTGCGACGGTCCAAATTCGCTGCGGCTCGACGACCTGCCGGTGCTTCTCAGGGATCTTAGGGATGTAGATCGAATCGCAAAGAGGAGAACGCGATGACAAAATTTATTTCTGAGGAGCTCAAAAGAAAAGCTGAAAGAATAGAAGTTCTTGTTCTGGACGTGGACGGCGTTCTGACGGATGGAAGGATCATCATAGACGACAGGGGAAGGGAGTCAAAACATTTCAACGTCAGGGACGGTCACGGCATCAAGTTGATTCTGAAGATGGGAATAGAAGTTGTTTTTCTGACCGGTCGAAAATCAAGGGTTGTGGCTCATCGAGCGCAGGACCTGGGTATAAGGGAGGTATACCAGGGTGCCAGAGACAAAGTCATGATTTTCGAGGGCATGCTCCTCAAAAAAAACATGAAGGCCGATAGAGTCGCTTACATGGGAGATGATGTGGTTGATATCCCTCTCTTCAGAAAAGTGGGCCTCTCCATAGCCGTTGCGGACGCCTGCGAGGAAGCAAGGCAGGCGGCTCATTACGTGACAGAAAAGGAAGGCGGAAAGGGTGCCGTGAGAGAAGTCTGTGAGATGATTCTGCGAGCCCAGGGAAAGTGGGACGAGATAGCCAAAAGATACACATTCAAATGATTTGTCGTGTCTTCCCCATATTTCTTTACAAATATCATGCCAGGTGCTATAAACAACGAAGGAAGCTTTATCTGAACTGAGCGATGTTGAAGACATTATATATACGTATCTGGTTGGAATCAGGGACAAAAAGAAAGACACTTATCCTGCTCGGTGCGATGATGATCGTACTCATCCTGTCGGCGGGAACCTACCTTGCTTTCAAGAAGGGAAGCAGCTCAGAGGGATCGGATGTCAAGCTTAAAATCATTCCCGAAAACGTGGACCTTCAGCTCAAAGACGTTCATTTCACCGAAGTCGGTGACCCGGAACTCACCTGGGAAATACATGCGGATACGGCAAAATTTGTAAAGAAAGACAATCTCGCCTTTTTCGATCGAGTCAAAATTCGATTGATAAGGGCTGACGGCAAGACATTGACCCTTACGGGAAATGAAGGGCGGCTTCATACCGACACAAGAGACGCCGAAGTGACGGGCAGCGTCGTTGTTGTTTCGAATAACGGGGACATTGTCGAGACGGATCGTCTTCATTATTCCCATGCCGACAGAAGGATATTCACAGATCAGAAGATCACCCTGAAAAATCCGCGCATGGTGATCAGCGGGGTTGGAATGTCTCTGACTCTGGCGGATGAAAAAGTCAGCCTGCAGTCGGGTGTGAAAGCGCTGGTCAAAGCTGAAAACCAAACGAGGGGCCGAGGTAAAAAATGAATCGCATTGCGTCCACGATGATCATCACCCTTTGCATGTTGTTTTCTTTTCCATTCGCCGCTGCAACCGCAGCGGAAAGCAGGGACAAGATGGCATCCATGAAAGGTGGAGGACCGATTGAGATCGTGTCTGATCGTCTCGACGCCTACAACCAGGAAAAGCTCGTGGTTTTTTCGGGAAACGTCGTCGCGACGCAGAAGGATAAAGTCATCAAGGCGGACCGCATCTTCGTGTACTACAAGAAAAACGACAAGGCCACGGCGAAACAGACAAGGACGACAGAAAACACGGACGATCTCGACCGGATTGAGGCCAAGGGAAATGTCAGGGTGACTCAGGGTGAGAAAATCGTTACGGGAGAAAATGCCGTCTTTTTCAATAACGAACAGAAAATCATCATGACCGGAAATCCCGTCATGCGTGAGGGCAGCAATGTCATCAAGGGTGAACGGATCGTTGTTCTGCTGGATGAAGACAGAGGCGTTGTGGAAAGTTCAAAGGAGAAGCGGGTGACGGCGACGATCTATCCGGACGAGGGAAAGCGGAATAATAAATAGTCGGCCGAAGAACCTGATAGAAGAAGGGTAAAAACGCGTCCCATGGGTAAATTGCTCACAAAAGGACTGATCAAAATCTACGGCAGGAGAAAAGTCGTCAACGAAGTCAATCTTCAGGTGGAGCCCGGAGAGGTCGTGGGTCTTCTGGGTCCGAACGGGGCGGGCAAGACCACCACGTTTTACATGATCGTCGGGCTGATCCGGCCTGATGGCGGCAGCATCATTCTTAACAGTGAGGACATCAGCCAGGAACCCATGTACCGAAGGGCGAGAAAAGGCATCAATTATCTGCCCCAGGAACCCTCCATATTCAGGAAACTGACGGTTGAAGCCAATATCATGGCAATTCTCGAAACCCTGGACATCGATGCGTATGAAAGGGAGGAACGCCTGAGGGAGCTCCTCGGAGAACTCGACCTCACACAACTGGCAAAAAACAAGGCCTATTCCTTATCGGGCGGTGAGCGGAGAAGGGTCGAAATCACAAGGGCTCTCGTGACGTCTCCCAAATATATCCTTCTGGATGAACCTTTTGCAGGCATTGATCCGCTGGCTGTGGCCGACATTCAAAAGATCATTTACAAACTTAAAAGCAAAGGAATAGGTGTGGTGATATCCGATCACAATGTAAGGGAAACGCTGACGGTTTGCGACCGCGCCTATATCATCAACGAAGGGGCGGTCCTCGTGGAGGGCGACCCGGAGGTCATTGCCCAAAGCGAGATCGCGAGGAAAATATATCTGGGGGAAGGATTCATATTCGATCGTCCATGAATCCACAGGAGACATCTCGTTTATTAGAAACGGAAAGTGACACGGTATGGCTTTCGAGCTGAAACAGAACCTGAAACTGGCTCAGCAGTTGATCATGACGCCTCAGCTTCAACAGGCGATCAAGCTCCTTCAGTTGTCGCGCATGGAACTGGTCGAGGCGATTCAACAGGAGATAGAGGAGAATCCTTTGCTGGAGGAAATAGCGCCGGGGGAGGACGCTGAAAGCGAGCTGTCGCCGGATATCGATGAAATACGGGTATCGGAAAGAACGAGTGGTGAAGTCACGGGTGAAGGGGACGGCAAGGATGAGTTCGACTGGAACACGTATCTTGAAGATTATGGGCCGGTCGGCGTCACCTATTACCGGGAAGATGTGGAAGGGCCCACATGGGAAAATGTCCTGACGAAAAAACCCTCTCTGACCGATTATCTCATGTGGCAGTTGCGACTGTCCCACATGAGCGAGCAGGAAGTCCGGATCGGTGAACAGATCATCGGGAACCTAGACGGCAGCGGTTATTTGAAAGCCACGGTTGAGGAAATAGCATCCCTGGAGGGCGAGGAGTCTTTATTTGTCGAGAGTGTTCTGAAAAAGATTCAGGAATTCGATCCGGCGGGAGTCGCCGCCCGGGATTTGAAAGAATGCCTCATGATCCAGGCGAGGGTTCTGGGCATCACCCATGTCCTTCTGGAAAAAATTCTCAGTGATCACCTGAGGGATCTCGAAACAAAAAACTATCACTATATAGCCAGAAAATTGAAGGTTACCCTTTCAGAGGTCCTGGAAGCCGTATCCATGATCAGTCAAATGGATCCGAAGCCGGGCCTGGCCTATAACGAGGATAAGGATCAATATATCATCCCGGATGTCTTTGTGTTTAAACTTGGAGATGAATACAAGATTATTCTAAACGAGGATGGGCTGCCCAGGCTCAGAATAAGTAATTTTTACAGAGAGATTCTGGGCGGGGTCAACGGAGCGGCGAAGAAGGCCGCCTGCAAGGAATATATCAAGGAGCGCATTCAGTCTGCCACGTGGCTGATCAAAAGCATCCAGCAGCGTCAGCGAACCATTTACCGCGTTGCAGAGAGCATTATCAAGTTTCAAAAGGAGTATTTTGATAAGGGAATTCAATATCTAAAACCCATGGTTCTCCGTGACGTGGCGGAGGATGTGGAAATGCACGAATCGACGATCAGCAGGGTCACGACGAACAAATACATGCATACCCCGCGCGGAATATTCGAGTTGAAATATTTTTTCAACAGCAGCATCCAGAAGACGAGCGGCGACTCCATCGCATCGAAGAGCGTTCAGGAGGAAATAAAGAAAATAATTATGGCTGAGGACAAAAAAAAACCGCTCAGCGACAGCGAGATCGTGGACATACTGAAAAAATCCGGAATTTCCATCGCCAGGCGCACGGTTGCCAAGTACAGAGAAATGATGGGAATTCTTCCATCGTCGAAAAGAAAGATGTTCGTGGCCAGATCAAGAAAATAATTGACTTTCAGGGATGACTTCATTATAGAAGCGACCTTTGACTTTAAGTTCGAAAGCAGAAGGAGGAAAAAACATGCAGGTTTCTGTGACCTTCAGAAATACAGACGCGGAAGCGTGGTTCAAAGATTATGTTCATGAAAGGCTGGGCAAACTCAAAAAATACGTCGATAAGCCCATTGAGGCGCATGTGATCATCACGGTGGAAAAATTCCGCAATGTCGCGGAAGTGAATCTCCTGGCGAAAGGCATCAATATCGTGGGCAAGGAAGAGGCGAAGGATATGCAGATAGCCTTTGACAGCGTGATCGACAAGGTTGAACGGCAGATTAAGAAACACAGAGAGAAGGTCAGAAACCACAAGGAAAACGCGTCCAGGCAGGCCAATAGGGTCGCCTCTTCTAGCGTGATGGAAGACGATGAAGAGGAAGGCAGGCCCAGAATCGTCGAGTCAAGAAAAATAATCCTTCAGCCCATGTCCCTCGACGACGCGGTTATGGCTCTGGACAGTTCAAAAAACCCTTTTTTCATATACCGTGATATCTCTTCTGAAAATGTGACGGTTCTTTATCGCCGGGACGATGGTCAATACGTGCTGATCGAATCCAGCCGATAGCATTGAGGTGATCATGAACATCCGGGACATGCTTAAAAGAGAATTTATCATAAAGGATTTGAAAGCGACAGGCAAGAGAGCCGTCCTGGAGGAATTGGTGCATGTCTTCGCGGATCAAAACGGTGGCATGGACAGCGAAACCATGGTCCAAGTGCTTCTCGAAAGAGAAAAACTTGGCAGCACCGGAATCGGGGACGGCATCGCCATTCCTCACGGCAAACTGGCCGGCATCGAAGAGATCCTGGTCGGATTCGGACGAAGCCGGGCAGGCGTTGATTTCAATTCCCTGGACGGGCGTCCGGTCCATCTCTTTTTTCTCATCATGGCACCGGATACCTCTTCGGCACAATATCTGAAAGTCCTGGCCAAAATATCCCGCATGCTCAAAGACTCAAAGATGAGGAGAGACCTTCTGGAAGCAGTGTCTGCAGATGATCTGTACCGTATCATTGAAACGATGGATCAAAAGATTGTTTGATGAAAGGGCGAAGGACATGATGTCCTTTGCCTGGCCAAGAGGGAACCGGGCAGCATGGTTTCTTTAACGGTAAAGGGACACGTCGGAACAGG
>CAYXFF010000001.1:16082-53393 GCA_964464185.1 uncultured Syntrophaceae bacterium
CGACAGGAGATTGATCGGGAGGAGTCCCGATCGGACGAAGGATCTAATTGAAATAAGGAACCTGGGTATCGTAAATATTCGCAATTTATTCGGTGAACCGGCGGTCAAGGAGGAGAATCCCGTCCACATGGTCGTGGAGTTGTCGCAGACGGAGGAGGATGCCGTGAAAGGGCCTCCCGCCTTTTTCAGCATTCTCGGTATCCGCCTGCCGATCTATCGGATTGCCTCAGGATTTATCGCGAAGGCAGCTGAAACAATCAGGAATCTTGCGTTTGAATTCGATAAAAACGATCCATACTCCGCCGGGAAGAAAGGAAAAGCCTGATGAAAAATATCCGCGTGGTCATCATCACGGGATTGTCCGGTTCCGGAAAGAGCACCGCCCTCAGGGCTCTCGAGGATATCGGTTTCTTCTGCGTGGACAATCTTCCCGTCGTTCTTCTTCCGAAGTTTCTTGAAATCCAGGCCGATGCATCAAGCGAAATATCCAAGGTGGCCCTGGTCATGGATCTCCGGGAGAGATCTTTTCTGGAAAAATACACCACGATCTTTTCGGAGATGAAAGAGATGGGATACCGGATTGAAATCCTCTTTCTCGATGCCTCCGATGATGCCCTTCTTTACCGGTTCAAGGAAACGAGAAGAACCCATCCCCTCTCGGAGAAGGGAACCATCATGGAGGGAATCGCCCTGGAGAGGGCCAAGCTGTCGTCCCTTCGGAACATGGCCGACAAAGTCATCGACACCTCTCCTTACAACGTCCATCAGCTGAAGGACGTCACTCAGCGGTATTTCCTGTCCTCTTCGGCGGAGAAGAGGCTTGTCATCAATCTCACCTCATTCGGATACCGTTATGGTCTGCCGCCGGACGCGGACATCGTAATCGATGTCCGGTTTCTTCCCAATCCATACTTTATCGAGAATCTGAAGCATCTGGACGGAAACGATCAGAAGGTGGAGGAATTCGTCATGGGCTGGGAAGAGAGCAGAACCTTTCTGGGAGAGCTTTTCAAGCTCTTCGAGTTCCTGATCCCTCTCTATGAAAAAGAAGGGAAGGCCTATCTGAATATCGCTCTAGGCTGCACGGGCGGGAAACACCGATCCGTCGTGATGCTGAACCGGCTTGGAAAATTCTTGAGCGAGAAGAGCTACATTATCAACGTGAACCATCGGGACATCTACAGGGTTTAGCAGGCTGTTGCCCTTAGGCAGGCTCAGGGTGCATCCATCCCCGCTCGAGTTTATCATCACCCTTTAGAACAACGGATTCATTCAATCCGGCGAGAAACATCAAAGGGAACTCAGGAAAAGTCAGGACGCTTCCGCGATTTTTATTTCAATGTTGTCTTTGATCCAGTGGGGATCCCACCACTCAACCGGATCCACAAAATGTCCTCCCACAATCATGCTGAAATGAAGGTGGTCGCCTCCGGCAAGGCCCGAGGACCCGCTGGAACCGAGGACCTCTTCCCTCGAAACCTGCTGTCCTGTTTTGACCTTGATGTCGTTCATGTGGGCATAAAGGCTTAAAACCCCAAGGCCGTGATCCAGGATGACCGTGTTGCCGTATATCCCCAGATAACCCGTGAACAAGACCACGCCGCTGTTGGCGGCTTCAATGGGGGCATGGGCTGTCGAAGCGAGATCAACGCCCAGGTGAACGCTTTCGCCGATCGATTTCTTCTGATACGTGTAGGTTCTCATGTCACCGAACCCGGCCATGGGTGCGGCATTCTTCATTCTCAGAAACGGCCCTGTCCAGAGCCGGGTCCCCGCCGTCTTCAGGCAGATGGACTGGATCGTTTTGAAATTGTCATCGCGCATTTTCTCGTTGACGTAAATGAAAGTCTCCACGGGCGTTTTCCCCCGCAGTTGCGGCTCCATCTGCTGAAACTCGGGCATTTTCTGATTCAGGAAGTTGTCGGATAGTTCCAGGTGATCCTTGCGGAACTTTTTCGGCTTGACATGATAGGGGATTGCGAGACCGATTTCATTTCCGCCTCTATCTTTGACAGAAACAACCATTTTGGTCGATCCTTTATCGACGGACAATGGAACAGGGAAGTAAGACATGAAGACAGGTTTCCCGCCGAGAACGGTCGGGCAGCCGTTGAAGTAATCATTTCCCAACTGGACGCCTGTTTTTTCCACATCCTTCGATGCCCGGTAGACGACGAAACACGTCCCGCCGGGATTGATAATATGGGCTGTGCTCAGCAGCGATATCTGCAGAGGCACCGTGTCGATGACCACTTTTTCGACAAGACGGGCCGTGTTCTGAAACAGGGAGTAATCGGATGCGGTAATCGTGACCGTTGCTTCTCCGTCATGAAGTCGAAGATTAACAGGATTCACGTCCAGGCTGATCGTCTTTTCCCGGGTTCCTTTATCGGGAAAGTCGACGGAAGTGAGGGTATGCGTCCGGTCGTCCTGGGAAATGGTCATGTCTATGTGTTTGAGCCCGCTCTTGTTGTCGGTGAAGCTGATGACGAGTGTTTTTTGCCTTCCGATCGGACTGATGGAAGTGGAGGGTCTGATCTCCGGTTTGAAAATTTCAAACGGTGAAGTGAAAAGACAGAGAACGGCTGCAATGATGATGACCGCCAGCAAAGGCATCAAAATATAGGGATTAAATCTCTTCATGGTATGTTTCTCCTGATATATCCTGTAATAAAGGGAGCGGCCGCGTTCAAGAAGAACAGGCCGACCGGATGTTGCCGTCATGGGTACTAAATTGGGTCGCAATTAGCAAGGGGAAAATGGGATTTATGTTATAATTCCTTGACCCTGTTCATGTTCCTTGTTATATTTTCCCAAGAAGAAACGGGCCCATCGAGGTCACTCAGACACAGGAATGCAGAGATTTGGAAAGCTTATTGAGAATCGCCCTGTCCTCTTTTCTCATAGCCATATCGGGTGATGTAATGCCGGGCCCGGTTTTGACCGTCACCATCAGTGAATCCGCGAAGAGGGGTTTCATGGCGGGACCTATGATCGTCCTCGGACATGGAATTCTTGAGCTTTCCCTGATGATCCTGATCATTTTCGGGTTCGCGAATATCGTGAATAGGCCGGGTGTAATCGGGGTGGTTGGTCTTGCCGGTGGTGTTGTGCTGATAGGACTCTCTTACGGAATGCTGAAAAATCTGAAAAACCTCAGACTCGACCTTACGCCTGATCAAAACATTTCAGGAAACCCGGTTATTGCCGGCATTCTGACCAGCCTTGCCAATCCCTACTGGACGATCTGGTGGGCCACCATCGGAGTGGGCTACGTGGTGATTGCGATGAAATTCGGGATGATGGGCATCCTTTTCTTTTTCATCGGACACATTGCGGCTGACCTGGCGTGGTACAGTGGAATCTCTTTTCTGGTCACCCGGGGGAGGAAACACATCAGCGACAGGATTTATCGCGGCATTATACTGGTCTGCGCGCTGGTTTTGATATTTTTTGCCGTCACTTTCGGCATCATGGGGCTGAATCAATTACTCTGATAACCTGTTGCGACAGAGGAATCAAACCATGCTGAAGGGAAAGAAAATACTGCTTGGCGTTACGGGCGGAATCGCCGCTTACAAGACGGCGGAACTGACGAGGGACTTCATAAAGGGCGGGGCGGACGTCAAGGTCGTCATGACGTCCAACGCGACGAAATTCATATCACCTCTGACCCTGCAGACGCTCTCCGGAAATCCCGTCTACACGGACATGTTTTCGCTGACGGAAGACTGGGAAATAGGTCATATTTCCCTCGCCGATTATCCGGATATCATCGTGGTCGCGCCGGCGACGGCGAACATTATTGGAAAAGTAGCGGCGGGGATCGCCGATGACCTTTTAACGTCATTGATCATGGCGACAACAAAGCCGATTCTGTTCTGTCCGGCTATGAACAGTAACATGTATCAGAACGCGGCGGTCAAAGAAAACATGGATAAACTGGCTTCCAGGGGATATCTCCTCATGGGAGCCGCCGAGGGAGAACTGGCCTGCGGCACGGAGGGTCCCGGGAGGCTTCCGCCCCTTCAGGACATTGTGGAAGAAGTGGAATCCGCGCTGACGGGAAAAGACCTTGCCGGAGAGAATGTCCTGGTCACGGCCGGTCCAACTCAGGAGGCCCTTGATCCCGTGAGGTTCATTTCAAATCACTCATCGGGGAAGATGGGATACGCCCTGGCCGTCATGGCAAGAAGACGCGGGGCAAAGGTGACTCTCATCAGCGGACCGACGGACCTTCCTGCGCCCTGTGGCGTCGAGCTGATACCTGTCCGGAGCGCCGTCGAGATGCGGGACGCCGTCATGAAAAGCATGAGGAAAGCCACCGTCATTATCAAGGCGGCCGCTGTTGCGGATTACCGTCCGGCCAGCCAGTCGGCTTCCAAGATCAAGAAAAAAGAGGGACCCCTGACGCTGACCCTTGAAAGAAATCCGGACATCATAGCCGAAGCAGGCCGGACAAAAGGGAAGAGAGTGCTTGTCGGATTTGCCATGGAGACGGAAAATCTGGTGGAAAACGCGAAGAGCAAGCTCAAGAGCAAGAACATGGATCTCATCGTGGGGAACGATCTCAGCTCCCCGGACGCTGGATTTAGAGCGGATACGAATATCGTCAAGATCATCGACCGAAACGGTCGCGTCGAATCTCTTCCGCTTCTGGATAAAAGAGAGGTTGCCGACAGGATACTGGACCGGATAAAGGCGCTGAGAAAGAAAGGGTGAGAATG
The DNA here is from genome assembly GCA_964464185.1 of uncultured Syntrophaceae bacterium. Taxonomy (GTDB): domain Bacteria; phylum Desulfobacterota; class Syntrophia; order Syntrophales; family UBA4778; genus UBA4054. Next base: position 20,810 of record CAYXFF010000001.1, read on the forward strand.
CCGGAAAAGGGCTCAGAAGAACAGGTTCGAAAAGAACTGATCGGCATTGTGAGTTCGCTGAAAGGGTATGTGTTTTCGGCAAAGGACGCCCGGAAGGGGATTCACAACCTTGTACTGAAGGAGAGCCTTCTTGTAAGGAAGGCGGAGCGCAGTGAAGAAAAGGGTTCACTTGAAGGTGTCATGTCGCTGGAAGAAGTGCATCATCAGATTCAGGACTGCCGGCGGTGCTCCCTTTGGTCCTCCCGCAAAACGATCGTTTTCGGAGAAGGAAACCCCGAAGCGGGCCTCCTGTTTGTAGGAGAGGGTCCCGGGGGGGATGAGGACAGGGAGGGACGTCCCTTTGTAGGCCGGGCCGGACAGCTATTGACGAACATCATCAAAGCCATGGGGTTTCAGAGAGAATCGGTTTACATCGCGAATATCGTGAAGTGCCGGCCCCCGGGGAACAGGACGCCGAAACCCGAAGAAGTGGCCGCCTGCACGCCCTACCTTCTGGGACAGGTCAGGGCGATCCGTCCAAAAGTCATCTGTGCCCTTGGAGCCGTGGCGGCCCGATATTTTCTGCAGACGGAGACACCCATTTCTGCCCTTCGCGGAAGATTTTATTCATACGAAGACATGGATCTCATGGTGACATACCATCCGGCCTATCTTCTGAGAAACCCCGCCGCGAAAAAGTTCGTATGGGAAGATGTTCAGAAGATTGTAAAAAGGCTTTCGGAATGAAAAGGATGATTATGGACAAGAGGAAGAATGTCGTGAAAAGAAGACTTTTTTGCCTTTTGTTTTTCGTGCTGCTTGTCATGGGATCACCGACGTTATTGTCCGCACAGGAAAAGATACCCGTTTTCGACGTGATCACTGTGAGTTCGGCCATAACACCGCCGGTGGCGGAGTACATTATCAAGAATGTCGAAGACACCACCCGCTCAGGCTCAGCCGGACTCATAATCCTCATGGACACTCCGGGAGGACTGGATCTCGCCATGCGGGATATCATCAAGTCCATTCTCAATTCACGAATTCCCGTCATTGTTTACGTTTATCCTTCAGGAGCGAGGGCGGCATCGGCGGGCGCCATCATTATGATGGCCGCGAACGTGGCGGCCATGGCACCGGGGACGAATATCGGGGCCGCTCACCCTGTGGGCATCGGCTTCGGAAAAATGGATGAAACCATGGTGAAAAAAGTGGAAAACGATGCCGCGGCCTATGCCAGGGGCATTGCCCTGAAGAGGGGACACAATGTGGAATGGATAGAACGGGCCGTGCGAAAGAGCGAGTCGATCACAGCCGAGGAGGCACTGAAGCTCCGAGTCATTGATTATGTCGCACCCGACGTGAAGGGTCTTCTGGAAGCGATGGACGGACGGCAGATCACGCTGGAAACAGGCAAGGTCAGATTAACAACAAAAGGGGCCGTGGTGAATCAGAAAAAGATGGGATTCCGTGAAAGAATACTCATTACCATCAGCGACCCCAATATAGCCTATCTGCTCATGCTGGTGGGACTCGCGGGCCTCTATTTTGAATTTTCTCATCCGGGAGCGATTCTGCCGGGGGTTGTAGGAGGCATTTCGCTGATCATGGCTTTCTTCGCTCTTCAGACACTGCCTGTGAATTACGCGGGCGTTCTCCTGATCATTTTAGCGGTTATTTTATTCATTGCGGAGATAAAGGTGGTGAGTCACGGGATCCTGACCATCGGAGGGATCATTTCGCTGATCCTGGGATCCCTTATTCTTTATGAGTCTCCCGATCCCGCGCTGCGTGTTTCTCTCGGCGTCATGATCCCGGCCATCGCCGTCATTTCCCTTTTCTTCGTCGGCGTCATCACGCTGGCTCTGAAGGCGCAGCTTCGTAAGCCCGTCACGGGCGGGGAAGGAATGATCGGGAAGACGGGCGTAGCGGTCACGGCGGTTCATCGGGAGGGCAAAGTCCTCATCGACGGCGAGTACTGGAACGCCACGAGCGAGAGGGATATCGAAGATGGAAAAACAATAAAGGTCCTGGGGTTGAAAGGACTGAGTCTGGTTATTGAAGAAACTGAAAATCAAAAAGGAGGATAGCCATGTATACCATTCTTGTCATTATTTTTCTGGCCGTCATGTTTCTGTCGGCAGCCATCAAGATCCTGAACGAGTATGAAAGAGGCGTCATATTCAGACTGGGACGCATCATCAACGTGAAAGGTCCTGGCCTCATCATTCTGATACCCATCGTCGACAGGATGGTGAGGGTGGACATGCGGACGATCACCATGGATGTCCCGCCGCAGGACGTCATCACACGGGATAACGTTTCCATCAAGGTGAACGCCGTCGTTTATTTCAGGGTCGTGGACGCCAACCGGGCCATCATAGAGGTGGAGAATTATCTGTATGCCACATCGCAGCTTTCTCAGACGACCCTTCGAAGCGTCTGCGGACAGGTGGAACTTGACGAGATCCTTTCCGCGAGAGACAAGATCAACATCCATCTTCAGGAAATTCTGGACCGGAGCACCGATCCCTGGGGCATCAAAGTGACCCATGTGGAGGTGAAGTATATCGATCTTCCTCAGGAGATGCAGAGGGCCATGGCCAAGCAGGCCGAGGCAGAAAGGGAAAGAAGAGCAAAGGTCATCAATGCCGAAGGCGAATTCCAGGCGGCGCAAAAGCTGGTCGAGGCAGCGCGGCTCATGTCCGATCAGCCCATGGCTCTTCAGCTTCGCTATTTGCAGACTCTGGTTCAGATCGGAGCGGAGAATAACTCGACAACGTTATTCCCCATTCCGATCGATCTTTTCAAGCCATTTGTGAAGCTGGCTGAAAAAGACTGAGTGGGGGGTGACAAGTGGAGCCAAGAGATAGGAGACAGATCTTAATAGGCGGCGTGGTTCTCGTCACGCTTGGAATTCTGATCGTGCTGAACAGTTTCACCACCTTCGGGTTTGACAAAAGCTGGCCGATTCTGCTCATCGTCATCGCGATCACAACCCTCGCGCAAAGCCCAAAGGATCTCGTGGGATGGTTTATCGGCGTCGTGGGTGCCGTTTTCCTCATTGACAACAACTGGTCCATCAATGTGGGTTGGGTCAAAACCTATGTGATGCCGGCTCTGCTGATCATCATAGGTTTATTCATGCTTTACAGGCGGTCAAAAAAATGAACGTCAAGACGCTGGTGCTCTGTGACTTTGACGGGACCGTAAGTGCCCGGGATGTGGGTCATGAAGTGATCAAGCGCTTCATGGACGGAGACTGGCTGGAAATAGATGAGGCCTATGCCGCGGGAAAGATCGGCTCCATGGCCGCGTATCAGAGAATCGCCTCGCTGCTGAAGGTTTCCCGGGAAGAGATGGCGGCGTATACGTCGACCATCTCCGGCATGGATCCTCATTTCAGGGAATTCTGCCGGTTCTGCCGCGACAGGGGATTCGAAATCAAAATCGTATCGGACGGTCTGGATTTTTACATTGATTTCATTTTGAAGCGATACGGGTTTGAGGATATCGAATTTCATTCCAACATCATCCGTTTCCAAGAGAACCGCTCCGTGACCATCGAATTCCCACGGTTTAACGATAAGTGTGCAAAGTGCGGGACCTGCAAGAGCTTGCTTCTGCAGCAATACCGTCGCCATTACGATACCATCATTTACATCGGCGACGGGTATTCCGATGTTTGCCCCTCCCAGCAGGCCGATCTCGTTTTCGGCAAGGACATTCTATACGAAGAATGCCTGCGCAGGGAAAAGGCCTGCATCTATTACAGGAATTTCAGGGACGTCAGGGAAATCCTGGAAAAGGACCTCTGTCTCACGCCCGAAGGACGGGTGTCCCGGGCAGCCTCATAGAATCAGGGGCAGGCTGTCGGCCATGGCGTAACCGCGGAGGGTGGGGCTCAGGTGTCCTTCCCGGATGACGATGAATCCGTCGTCCTCAAGCCGTTGAAGCGTTTCTCTCTTTTCTTTTTCAAGATCAAGGTTGTTTGTTTCACGGAATATCCCGAGATCGATTCCCTTCCTGGTCCGGAGGCCGAGAAAAAGAGATTCAAGCATCAGATCCTCCGGTGAAAGACGTTCTTCCCCTTCAATCGGTCTCTCTCCCCTTTCAAGGTCACTTGCATATTGCATGATGGATTGATGGTTCCACCAGCGCTCATTTTGGAGAAAAGAGTGGGCGCCGGGCCCCAGACCCAGATATGGGCTGTGATCCCAATATTTCTGGTTGTGCCTTGAAATAAGGGAGATATCTCTCGCGTAATTCGATACTTCGTAATGAATGTAACCTGCTGCTTCAAGAATTTCCGACGATTTCATGAAAAATTGGAGGGAAAGATCTTCATCTGGAAGAGAGAACCCGCCCTCGTGAAGTGTTTTGCCGAGCGGCGTTTCCGGAGAGAGGCTGAGCTGATAGCAGGACAGGTGTTCGGGTTCGAAAAAAATTGCCGTCATCAGAATATCTATCCACCGGTCGATTTCCATTCCCGGCACGCCGTAGATAAGGTCCAAGCCGAGGTTTTCAAAACCCGCCTTCCGCGCCCGGTCGATAGCCATCCCGGCCTCTTGGACACTGTGCCGCCGCCCGAGGAAGTTGAGGGTGGGCTGATGAAAGGATTGCACGCCGATATTGAGACGGGACACACCCATGTCGCGGAGCGCCCGGAGATAATCGGGTTTCAGGTCAGCGGGATTGGCCTCAAGAGTCACCTCGCTTCCATCTGAAATATCAAAATGGTCATGAACTCCGGCGAAAACAGACTCCAGTTCCTTCTGTTTCAGCAAAGAGGGTGTGCCGCCGCCGATGTAAACCGTGTCAAAGGCTCCGAATGAACATCGATACTGTTTCATTTCCATCAGAAGAGCGTTGAGAAAGAAGGGGATAAGGTCCAGGGATGTGCCGGAATAGAAGTCGCAATATCCGCACTTGCTCTTGCAGAAGGGTACATGGATGTACAGGCCGGGCGGTTTCATGTTGAACCCTTACTCATTTTCCGTTTTCAGCACCGACAGGAAGGCGCTCTGAGGGATGGTCACGTTTCCCACCATCTTCATGCGCTTTTTGCCTTTCTTCTGTTTTTCCAGAAGTTTTCGCTTGCGCGTGATATCGCCGCCGTAGCATTTCGCCGTGACGTCTTTCCGGAACGGAGAGATGGTCGTGCGGGCAATGATGTCGCCGCCGATGGCCCCCTGGATGGCGATCTTGAACATGTGACGGGGGATCTCGTCTTTGAGCCTCTCGCAGGCGAGAAGAGCCCTTGAACGCGCGCGGTCCCGGTGGACGATCTGGGAAAGAGCGTCCACTTTTTCGCCGTTCACAAGAATGTCGAGCAAAACAAGACTGCCCTCACGGTAATCGATGATGTCGTAGTCAAAGGAACCGTAACCCTGGGTGACGGTCTTGAAACGGTCGTAGAAATCGTAGATGACTTCGGCGAGCGGCATCTCGTAATTGAGTTCAGCGCGGGTCGGGCTCGTGTAATGGAGGTTGGAGTTCACACCGCGTTTTTCCATGCAGAGCTTCATGACAGTCCCGAGATACCTCTCCGGCAACATCATGGAGGCGCGGATATAGGGTTCTTCCGATTTAAGAATGGAAACAGGATCCGGATAAAATGACGGGTTATCGATAAAAACAGAACGGCCGTCCTTCAGGGTAAAGCGGTACCGGACACTGGGTACCGAGAGAATGATGGACAGGTCGTATTCCCTTTCAAGACGCTCCTGGACGATATCCAGGTGAAGAAGGCCCAGGAATCCGCAGCGGTATCCCTGACCGAGTGCGACGGAGGAATCCTTTTGATAGACGAAAGAGGCGTCGTTGAGCTTGTACTTTTCCAGGGCCACAGACAGATCCTCGTAGTCCTCCGACGAGACGGGATAGATGGAAGAGAAGACCACGGGCTTCACGTCCTTGAAGCCGGGAAGGGGTTTTTCACAGGGCGTCTCGTGGTGGGTCATCGTGTCGCCGATACGGACGTCGGAAATGGTTTTAACGCCGGCTATGATGTATCCCACCTCTCCAGCGGAAAGCCTGTCTTTCTTCTCTCGCGCCAGAAGAAAGCGCCCCACTTCCTCTACTTTATACGCGGCTCCGCTGGACATGAAACGGATCACGTCACCTGCTGCCACCGACCCGTTGAAGATTCGGCAATGGATCACTGTCCCGCGGTAGACGTCGTACTGGGCGTCAAAAATGAGGGCCGCGAGCGGCTGATCTCCTGATCCCCTGGGAGGGGGAATTCTCTCCACAATCGCCTCAAGGATGTCTTCAATCCCGATCCCCTCTTTGGCCGAGCATTTCAAGTGAGTCTCGGGATCCAGTCCGAGCTCCGAATCGATCTGCTCGATGACCCTCTCCACGTCCGCCGAGATCAGGTCAATCTTGTTTATGACAGGTATGATCGCAAGGTTATTCTCCATGGCGAGATAGAGATTGGCAAGGGTCTGGGCCTGAACACCCTGAGTCGCATCGATCAGGAGCAGGACACCCTCGCAGGAGGCCAGGGAGCGTGAAACTTCATATGAGAAATCTACGTGCCCCGGCGTATCGATAAGGTTGAGCATATAGGTTCTGCCGTGGCGCGCTCGATAGGGGAGGGTGATCGCCTGGCTCTTGATCGTTATCCCCCGTTCACGCTCGATGTCCATGCTGTCCAGCATCTGATCCTTGAAGTTCCGCTGGTCGATCGCGCCTGAATATTCAATCAGCCGGTCCGCCAGAGTGGACTTTCCGTGATCGATATGGGCGATGATGCTGAAGTTGCGAATGGTATTCATAGGTTTATCAAATGATAAAAAAGCCCTTCCGTCTGCGCGGAGGGGCTTTTTGCCAAGCCTTATTCCATTGGCGATATTATTTCAGTTTCTTCAACAATTCTTCTGAGACTTCCTTCACGCCGGGGAGGCCGTCCACTCCGAGCACTTTCACTCTCTTCTTGAAGAAATTCACGGCGGCCAGGGTTCCCGTCGCCGCGTCATAGTAAATGTTGTGCCGCTTATCGATGGCCGACTCGTCCTGGTCGTCCGCCCTTGCGGTGAGCTTGTCGCCGCCGCAGACACGGCAGACCATCTTTCCATCTTTCATGGCCGGCTTGATCGCGTCGATATAAATATTGTTCGGATGATTATTGTCATTGGCGCAGAGCCGACGTCCCATGATCCGCTTCTTGGATGTTTCCCGATCAAGGACAATCTCTATGACGTAATCGAGCTGGATGTTGTCTTTCTTCAAGGCCTCGAAGAGGGCTTCCGCCTGGGCCAGGTTCCTGGGGAAGCCGTCCAGAAGCCAGCCGCCTTTGCAGTCCGGCTCTTTGATGCGATTCAGGATCATGGGGATGGTGATGTCGTCCGGCACGAGTTCGCCCCGATCGATATAGGCCTTAGCCTTCTTTCCCAGATCGGTGCCCTTGGAGATATTCTCCCTGAAAATGACACCCGTCTCAATATGGGGAACGCCGTATTTCTTTTGGACCACAGCGCCCTGGGTGCCTTTGCCGCTTCCGTTCGGTCCGAAAATCAGAATATTCATGGATCAGACTCCTTTCAAGAAATGGGTCATAAAGTCTCAAGACAGCGACCTTATAAGGGATTATGAGGGATTGTGCAAGAGAAAATCTAAAGCTATGCAGGGCTTCTTATCTTCCCTCTGCCACAGCGCGAACCTTTGCCTCAAGGTTGATCAGGAAAGGTCTCTTCTCCTGAAGGATGGCCCCGGTATCTTCATAATCTTCCTTGTATATTCTCCTGACAACGGACGCGCGGTCGCCGTTAAAATGGTCGAGATAGTCTTCGATCCTCCGCCGGAAAGTCTCCGTCCGTTCGATCGTCTTCACCATGTAGCCCCTGGCGTCTTCACCGGTCAGAACAAAAAAATGACACATGAGAATCATATCGATGTCCAGGACGGCTATTTTCTGGAGGGACGCGGCGTAGTCTTTATAGCTGGCGAGAAATTCCGGATGAATGGTGAAATTCTTATCGAAGGCTCCGATCGATTCGCCGGTTATGACCGCTTTGAATCGTGGAATATAGAAGCACATGGAATCCCGCGTGTGGCCTGGCGTTGATATGGCGCGAAAGGTCATCCCTCCGCCAAGATCGAATTCATCCCCGTCCTCGAGAACAATGTCCACATGAAGGGTGTCGAAGGTCACATCCTCGCCTCCTGTGAGCTCCGGATGTTTCTCCTCGTAATCCCGGCAGAGGCTCCGAATCAGTTCGATGGCATTGGGTTTCCGGAGCGTATCGGCGGCCAGCCGGCTCGCGCCGATCCTGAGTCCGGGGATTTGCCTTTTGAGATAAGGCGTCGCTCCGCTGTGGTCGAAATGAGAATGAGTCAGAAAGTTGAATTGAAGCCTTTTCGGGTCGCCCAGCAGCTGTTTCAGTTCTTTGAAATAGGTCGGCCCCATGAAGGTCATACCGGCATCAAAAAGAGCCGGTGTTTTTCCGAGCAGAAGATAGGCAGGGAGCTCAGGTCCCCCGATAGCATAAAGGTCTTCGGCGATTTTTCCTTGGCTGTTCAGGATCATAAAAGCAGCTTCCGTTTTGAGAGATTAAAAGGCGGCCGACGGCCGCACAGGATCAGCGCTGTCAGGAAAATTCCTTGCAGGTGGCCGCACAGGGCGGGACATCCGAGGAGGGCATTCCTTTCTCAACCCTGCTTCCGAAGACTGAGAGAAGTTTTTCAGTCTTTTCCGACCGGCAGCCGGGGCAGCAGACCTTCAATTTTTCGTCACTGGAACGGAACAGGACTTCGAAGACCTTCTTGCAATTCTTGCATCTGAATTCATAAATGGGCATGGCGCATACTCGCTTTTTGGATTTTACGGCCTATGTTTAGAAAATAGAGCCCTGAATGTCAAGTACAATTCCTACAGGTGACGGAGGTTGACGCCCGCGCCAAGTTATGCTACGAATCAGCGGCACAGCATAAGGAGGATGGTGTCATGACCGTTTCCGCAAAGATTGAGCGTTTTATTTCGCAGTCTTCCTGGATCAGGAAGATGTTTGAAGACGGTATCAGGCTGAAGGCAAAGTACGGTGCCGGTGATGTTTACGATTTCACCCTGGGAAATCCCAATGTGGAACCGCCGCCGGAGTTTCAACGTCTGCTTCGCGAGATCGCGGCAAAGGACATTCCGGGAAAGCACGCCTATATGCCGAACGCCGGATATGTGGAAACGAGACGATCCGTGGCCGAATATGTCAGCAGGGAGCACGGCCTTCCACTCACGGCGGACCACGTTGTCATGACCTGCGGCGCGGGCGGGGCGTTGAATGTCATCCTCAAAACCCTCCTTGACCCGGGAGAAGAGGTGATCATACCGAAGCCCTATTTTGTGGAGTACCAGTTTTATGTGGACAATCATAGCGGGGTAACGCGACTGGTCGAGACGGAGAAGGATTTTTCTCTTGACCTCGACCGCATGAGAGAAGCCATCACGGAAAAGGCAAAGGTCGTCCTCATCAATTCCCCCAACAACCCCACGGGAAAAGTATATGATCAAGCCGCGATCGACGGACTTGCCTCGCTGCTGATGGAAAAACAAAAGCAATACGGCCGGGAGATCTATCTCGTCTCCGATGAGCCCTACAGCCAGATTGTCTATGACGGGGTCACCGTGCCGAGTGTTTTGAGAGCGTACAGGAACAGCATCATCGCCACGTCGCATTCAAAGAACATTTCTATTCCCGGCGAAAGAATCGGCCACATCGCCGTGCACCCGGGTCTCTCGGAAGTTGAAAAAGTAATGGAAGGGCTCATCCTGAGCAATAGAATTCTCGGCTATGTCAATGCGCCGGCGCTGATGCAGCGGATCGTGGCGGGGCTCCAAGGGCTCGTGGTGAACGTGGACGAGTACAGGCGAAAGCGGGACATGCTGTGTCAGGGGTTGTCTTCAATGGGATACCGGTTCGAGGAACCCAAGGGCGCGTTTTATCTCTTTCCGAAAAGTCCCATAGAGGACGATGTGGCTTTTGTCCGCATCCTGCAAAAGAGCAACGTTCTGACGGTGCCCGGTACGGGATTCGGCGGCCCGGGCCATTTCCGAATTGCCTACTGTGTCGATGACGCCACTATCAGCAACTCGATGAAAGGATTTGCCGAAGCCATGAGGGAATCCCGCTGATGAGTATGCCCTCAAAAGACGGAAGGGCCGTGAACTAATAGCGAATGCTGAACCGGTCGAATTTTCCGGAGAAGGGCTTGTCGGAGGTCCGGACGTCTTCAACGACGGCGTATGACGGGCCTTTTTTGCACCATTCGACCATGGCCAGGATGTCCTCTTCTCTTCCTTCGAAAACAGCCTCGACGCTTCCGTCAGGAAGGTTTCTTACCCAGCCGGTCAGGTTCAGGGATTCTGCCACGGTTCTCGTTCTCGCTCTGAAAAAGACACCCTGAACTCTTCCCGTGACGATCACACGCATTCCTTTCACGGCTGCCATCCATCACTCATTTCACACGCTTAATATCCGGGCCGGGTTTGAAGGGTCTGGAAGGAGCGTCTTTCTTCTGACTCTGCATTTTGAGAATCCGCTCGTTGAAAATCTGATTCTTTGCCCTTACGGCGTTGATGATAAAAAAAACGATGATGGACCTTTCCCAATCTTTTGAGGTATCGAATTTTTCCATTCGATCCTTGTACTTATTCCACAAGGCGGTCATCGATGCCTCATCAAGGGCAAGAATTTTATCAGCCAGCTTCTCAAGGATCGATTCGAGCACGGGAAGTCTCCTTCTTGAATGTGACAGAATTGTAAAGAGCGGTGCTAAAAAAGTCAAACAAAAATAGTCAGTTCAGAAAGTGAACGCTTTGGCTGTTCATAAAATAATGCTTGTCTTTTTCGACGTTGCATATATAATTTTGCAGCGTTTTAAGGGGAACAAAGATGAAGATCGGCGTCATTTCAGATACCCATCTCCGGCATTACGATGAGAGACTCCGGGGGATTGTGGAGGAATATTTTCGGGATGTGGAAATTATTTTGCATGCCGGCGACCTTGTAGCCCTCGAAGTTCTGGATGTCTTTGCCGGCAAGGAGGTGAAAGCCGTCTATGGAAATATGGACGGCGATGATATCCGGAACCGTCTCAGCGAAAAGATGCTGATTGAATTGGGTGGATTCAGGATTGGCCTCATTCATGGGTGGGGCATGCCTTTCGGTCTTGAGAAAAAGCTGAGGAAGCAGTTCGACCAAATCGACTGCCTGGTTTATGGGCATACCCATCATGCCTGTAACAGATCCAAGGACGGTGTGCTCTATTTCAATCCGGGATCGGCGATGGATAAAAGGTTTGCGAAAAAGAACACCATCGGCATCCTTGAAATCGGAGATACGATCACCGGACGAATCATAGATGTTTCTGTTTGAGGTCTCAAATGAAATTTATCGTGGCGCCCTGGAGGATGGCGTACATCATGAGTAACAAAAATGAAGGCTGCGTATTTTGCGAGGATTCCATAAGGGACGCCTGCTATGTTCTCCATGAGGGCAGGGGAGCCTTTGTCATCATGAACCGGTACCCCTATACCAACGGTCACCTGCTGGTTGCACCCCGCCGCCATGTCGCAGATCTCGAAGCGTTGACCGAAGAGGAAAGCCGGGAGATATTTGAACTGGCACGTGTCTGCGTCGGCGTCTTGAAGGCAGCGATAAGGCCTGACGGGTTCAATATAGGGATCAATCTCGGAAAAGCAGGAGGTGCGGGCGTGGACGATCACATTCATCTGCATGTTGTTCCGAGATGGGTGGGAGACACCAATTTCATGACGTCCCTGGCCGAGACCAGGGTGATTCCTGAAGATTTGAACAAAACCTGCGAAATCCTTTTGCCCTATTTCAAGAAATTGTGCCAGGAGGTGTGAGGTGAAATTTATCGTCACGATCTTGATCATGGGACTGGTCTTTTTGGCTATCACATTTTCACAGCAGAACACGGTGGCGGTGCCCATCACTTATTTCGACCTGATCCAGCCGGGATTCAAGCTGCCGTCTTATCTCCTGATCTTTTTTTCCTTTCTCGCCGGGGTCATCATTGCGGGGCTGATTGGCATGGTCGAGCGTTTCAAGCTGGCCATGAAAGCGTCAAAATTGAGCAGGGAAATAAAAGGGCTGGAGAGCGAGATATACGAACTGAGAAAAAAGGCTCTTTCAGAACATTCCAGGACGATGCCTCCGTTGAGCGATCAGAATCTCCTATAGCAAGAAAAGTCATGAAATTTATCACCGACCGTTCCCTCGGGACGCTGGCCAAGTGGCTTAGGATCCTGGGATACGACACGCTGTTTTATGAGGGCAACGCAGATAGATCGCTTCTGACAACGGCCAGGGGTGAAGAGAGAGTTGTTTTAACCAGGAAAAAAGACATGGCCCAAAAGCAGTTTTCAGGGAAAATGATGATCCTGATGTCGGACCGTGTAGAGAATCAATTGATAGAAGTCATCGATAGGTTTTCTCTCCGGCCGGAAAAGAGTCATCTCTTCAGTCGCTGCCTTCAATGCAATGAAAGACTCATCGGGATCGGAAAAGATGACGTGAAGGGGCGGGTACCGCCATACACCTTTGAAAATCAGGATGCCTTCATGATCTGTCCCATGTGCCGCCGCATTTTCTGGCCGGGGACTCACAAAGAGCGCGCGGAAAAGTGGCTCAGGTCGCGCATTCGGACGGATCGCCCTTGATCTTTTCAATGGCGTGTCTGAGGGCGGGAAGAATGAAGGAAAGGTTTTCCCTTGCCCCCTTCGGACTTCCCGGCAGATTGACAATCAGCGAATCCTTTCTGATTCCGGCCACAGCCCTCGATATCAAGGCGTGGGGAGTCAGCGTGGCGCTCTTCATCCGCATGAACTCGGTCAGGCCTGGGATTTCCTTTTCGATCACTTCGAGAGTGGCATCGGGGGTGACGTCGCGGGGACTCACTCCTGTTCCGCCGGTCGTCAGAATGAGATCCACTTTTTTTTCATCCGCAAATTCCATGATCTTTTCGGCGATCAGGTTCTTGTCATCCGGAACCATGTCATAATGCACGACCACTATGTAGACGCTTTCGAGAAGAATCCGGATCTCCCGACTGCTTGTATCTTCCCGCTCACCTCGAGAGCCCTTATCGCTAACGGTCAGGATTGCCGCCGTGATATCCGCCATTTCTACTCTTCTTTTTTTGCCTTGGCCGCGGCAATGATCTTTTCCGCGATGAAAGGCGGAACTTCTTCGTAGTGTGAATGCCGATAGGTAAAGGTGCCGCGTCCGCTCGTGATGGATCTCAAATCAGGCGCGTAGGTCAGAATTTCCGCCAGGGGAGCCTGGCCCTTGATGATCTGATGGGATCCTTTCGTATCCATGCCAAGGACCCGGCCGCGGCGGCTGTTCAGATCTCCAATCACATCGCCCATGTATTCATCTGGAATCTCGATGTCAATGGTCACAATGGGTTCCAGAAGCGTGGGCTGGCAGTCCATCATGCCTTTCTTGAAACCCATGGAGCCTGCGATCTTGAAGGCCATTTCCGAGGAATCCACGGTATGGAAAGAACCATCCACGAGGGATACCCGGAAGTCCACGACAGGATATCCGGCTAAAGACCCTTCGACCATGGCTTCCACGATGCCTTTTTCAACAGCGGGAATGTACTGCCGGGGGATGGCGCCGCCTATGATCTTATCCACGAACTCGAAACCGGAGCCCCGGGGCAGAGACTCGATCTCGAGCCACGTGTCCCCATACTGGCCCCTCCCGCCGGATTGCTTTTTGTACTTGCCTTGAACGCGCGTTTTCCCCTTGATGGTTTCCTTGTAAGGTACTTTGGGGGTTGTGAGATGGACCTCCACGCCGAATTTCCTTTTCAGTTTCTCGATGGTGATTTCGATATGCACCTGTCCCATCCCGGATAGAATAATTTCCTTGGTCTGATCATCGCGATGAAAGGATATGGATGGATCTTCTTCCACGAGCCTGTTCAGGGAGGTCATGATCTTGTCCTCGTCCCCCTTCGTCTTGGGCTGCACGGCGAAGGACATGACGGGAGGAAGAGACGGAATTTTTTCATAAACAATGGGAGATTTCTCGTCGCACATCGTATCGCCGGTCGTTGTTTCTTTCAGTTTCGCGACCGACGCGATGTCACCGGGGACCAGAGATTCAGCCGGCTTCTGGACTTTTCCCTCAAGAAAGGAGATGTTTCCAAAGCGTTCCGCGGCCTTCTTGGAGGGGTTGTAAAAGTTGGCATCCGAAGTGGCCGTTCCTGAGTAAACCCTGAAAATCGTCAGTTTGCCGGCATAGGGGTCGGCAATGGTTTTAAAGACAAAGCCTGAAAAGGGTGCGCCGGGATCGGGCCGTCTTTCCTCGACCGTGTCCTTGCCGGGTTTTTTTCCCTTCACGGGACCGAGGTCTACAGGGGAGGGAAGGTAACGGACGATCATGTCCATCAACGGCTTGATGCCGATATTTTTTAAAGCGGATCCGCAGATCACCGGGATCAAGTCACCGGAATTGACCCCTTTACGGATACCGGATTTCAACTCATCGGGTTCAAGATCGCCCTTGTCAAGATAGCGGTCCATGAGACCCTCTTCACATTCGGCCACATCCTCGACCATCGTTTCTCTGTACCGGGTGGCCATCTCCTTCAAAGGATCCGGAATTTCTTCCGATTTGAAATTTCCCTTGGTTTCATCAAAGATGAGCGCTTTCATCGCGATGAGATCTATGAGGCCTCTGAACTGATCCTCGCTGCCGATGGGGAGGTAAAGGGGCGTGATCTTTTTTCCGAAGGAGCTCCTGACGCTTTCAAGAGACTTATTGTAATCGGCTCTTTCGCGGTCCATCTTGTTGACATAAACGACACGCGGGAGCAAAAATTGGTCGGCGTATTCCCAGACCTTTTCCGTCTGAAATTCGACACCGCCCACGGCGTCGATGACAATGACAACGCTGTCCACCACGCGCAGGCTGTTGAGCGTATCCGTCGCAAAATTTGAATCACCGGGCGTATCCACGATGTTGATTTTTCCCTTTTCCCAGTCAAAGAAATTGACGGCGGCGTTGATGGAGATGTGCCTTTTTTGCTCTTCAGGCTCAAAATCCATGCTGGACGATCCGTCGTCGACTCTTCCGAGCCGGTCCGTCTTGCCCGAAACGTAGAGAAAGGACTCGCAGAGGGAGGTCTTGCCTGTTCCACCGTGTCCCACCACAGCCACATTTCTCAGAGAATTCGATTCATATTTTGCCATAGTTACTCCTTTCTATACCAGAGAACCGCTATAATCATTTAGAATCAAATTTGTCTATCTTACCTGTGAAATCAAAGTCAAGATAATTTTAGCCAAAAGGACGGTTCTCTTGACAGATGAATGGATTTAAAGTATAAAAAAAACTTTTCCATTAAACAAAATCGCTGGATCTTTCTGCCGCCCCCTGTGCTGAACATCAGGGACTCTGCGGGGAGATGACGGAAAGGGAGGCAACGTTAAGAATGAAGACGCAAAAGATACGAAAGATAAGAAAGATACTCATCGCGAACCGCGGGGAAATCGCTCTCAGGATCATCCGGACCGTGAAGGAACTAGGACTTGATGCCGTAGCCGTGTATGAGAAGCCGGACAGCGAGGCCTATTTTCTCCGCTTCGCGGATGAAGCCGTCATGATCGGTGACGGACCCCGGAAAGATTATCTCAACATCGAAAAGATGATATGGGCTGCTCGAAACAGCGGAGCCGATGCCATTCACCCCGGTTACGGATTTCTGGCGGAAAACGCCGATTTTTCAGACGCCTGTGAGAAGGCGGGAATCGTTTTCATCGGACCGCCTCCCCAGGTGATCCGTGATCTGGGCAATAAGGTCGTGGCAAGAGAAATCATGGAAAGGGCGGGGATCCCCTTTATACCGGGAACGAAAAATCTGCGCCATGGAGATGAGGGAATAAAAGACGCCTTGGCGTTCGCGAAGACAGCGGGTTACCCCATCATGCTGAAGGCGACTTCCGGCGGTGGGGGCCGAGGGATCAGGAAAGTACAGAACGAAGCGGAACTGAAGTCCCAACTTCCCATGGCAAGAGCGGAGGCCCTTTCCGCATTCAATGACGACAGCATCTACATTGAAAAGCTCATCGAATCGCCCCGGCATGTGGAAATTCAAATCCTGGCGGATCGCTACGGGAATATCATTCATCTGGGTTCACGCGATTGCTCGATTCAGCGAAGACACCAGAAGCTGCTTGAAATAGCGCCGGCGGATCTTCCGGCGGATGTGATTGAAGTCATGCATCAAACAGCTATACGGGCTGCCCGTGAGGCCGGTTATGTCAATGCCGGAACGGTCGAGTTTCTGGTTGATCCGAAAACCAACAAATTCTGGTTCATGGAAGTCAATACAAGGCTGCAGGTGGAACATACGGTCACGGAGATGCTCACCGGTGTGGATATTGTCAGGCAGCAGGTCCTGATCGCCGAAGGAAATCCTCTTGAAATACCCAAAGAAAGGGTTCAGCTGACAGGCCGTGCCATCCAGGTGAGAATCAACGCAGAAGACCCGAAGAACAACTTCATGCCCGAGGGAGGAAAGCGGGTAGAGGTCTATCAGTCCCCCGGCGGACCTGGAATAAGGCTGGACGGCATCGTTTACCAGGGCTATAAAATTCCCACGGACTATGACTCTTTGCTGGTTAAGTTGACGGTCAGGGGCTACGAGTGGGAGCCCACGATCCAGAGACTGAAGAGGGCATTGAATGATTTTCTGATCGTGGGGCCGAGTACCACCATCCCTTTCTATCTGGCGATCTGTGATGAGCCGGACTTCAGGCGCGGTGTTTTCGACACGGGATATCTGGATACTCACCCGGACATTTTCAATTATCCTGAACCCGAGCGCGAAATAGCCAAGCTGGCCAAGCTCATAGCAGAGATTCATTCGAAGAAAATGAACCCCTATGCCGCGTGATCGGCTGAAAAAGGGACTAAAGAAGTTCAACCAAAAGCTGTTTGAGGAGTTTCATGGCTATGAAAATATCACAGGAGATTTTAAACGAAAGAATCACTCCGGCTGATTTCATAAAAAAAGGCGCCCCACATATCCTTGACAGGCTGAGAAAAGCCGAAGGATTCTATCTGACCAATACGGAAAGAGACCTGTCCCAATCCGATTTCAAAAATCGAGTCATGCCTCACACGCAGATCCTTGTTTCGGCGGAAAGAAACGCGGCGGGATTCTTTTCCATAGAGATTTCGGGCGGTGCCTCCGTTCATGTAGACATGCTTAGAAAACAGATGAATCCACTCGAGAAACTCGAGATTCTTAGCAGTTACATGCCGGATACCCTGTTCCAGACCCTCTGCCGAGGGATCAATCTTTTTGGATATCGTCCTTACCCGGAAAATGTCATCCGCATGACCGTGCAAAGCTTCGCGCGTTACATCCAGGTATGGCGTGTCTTCGATTTTCTGAACTACATCCCCAACATGATCCCTGTTTTCGAAGAGGTGAAAGCCGCGGGCTGCATTCTGGAGCCCTCCATCTGCTTTTCGACAGGCCCGGAACACACCGATGAGTTTTACATCAGAAAGGTCCGCGAGATCATTGACGTGACAGGGGAAGACATCATTCTCTGCATCAAAAATCATGCGGGACTGGGAACGCAGAAAAGAATAGGAGACCTTGTTCACGCTATTTTGCAGAGATATACGGATCTCATCATCCACTACCACGGTCACAACACCGACGGTAACGATATCGGGCGCACTGTGGAGGCCGTCCGGAACGGCGCCAAGATCGTGAACGGGGGCGATCACGCTTTCACGGGATTTTACGGACCCCCTCCGCTGCTGACTATTATTGAAACGCTGGAAGACTACGGCCACCATGCCATGGGCATCGATCGACAGGCCATCATCGACACATCGAACCGTCTGAGGCCGGAACGAGAATATTACCGGGAATTCGAGTCTCAATTCCTTGGATTTGATCCAACGGTTCAGATCCACAAACTGCCCGGCGGCGCCACGGGGTCAAGTTTTGAGCAGGCGGTCAAGGGCGGTTTTCTCCACCTCATGCCCCAGATGCTTCAGGAAGAGCTGCCGAAGGTCCAGGTGGAACTGGGCAACTGGTGGAGTGTGACCCCGGGTTCACAGATTTTGTGGACGGCTGCGGTGAACAACGTTTTGAAGAAAGCCCGTTACAAAGATGTCAACGATGATCTCAAGAATCTCATGCTTGAGCGCTACGGGGAATTCCCCTTTTACAAACCGGCCGACTGGATCTACGAGACAATTTTCGGAAAGGACTGGAAAAAAATTGTTGAACGGGACGGCGGCTATCAGAAGATAGAGGATATTGATATTGATATTGAGAGGCGAGTTCTGGAGCACCGGATGGGAAGGAAGGCCACCGATGACGAACTGGTTCTCTATCTGCAGCATCCAAATGATGCGGTGAGTTTCTTCAAGTTCCAGGAAAAATTCGGCAAGACATGGGCTCTTCCGCCGAAGATATGGTTCCACAGGGGAGGCTTTAATCTGGGTGACAGATTCGAGTTCCCGGACGCGTACGGAAAGCTTCACAATATTGAGATAGGACCGCAGAGGAGAACAAAAGCGGGCGATTTTATTACCTATGTTGTGATCGACCATCATACAGAGCCTATCCTTACGACCATGGACGAGGACGCAAAACGTGAAAAAGCAAAACCCACGCTGTCCGCCAAGGAGATATCCGCTCTGGCCAAGTCCGGGGATATCCGATCCCCCATCAAAGGAACGGTGAATGAGGTTCCTGCAAGCAGCGGAAGTGATGTGTCTGCCGGCGAGGTCCTTATCGTCCTTGAAGCCATGAAGATGTTGACCAACGTTCTCTCAGAAGTGAATGGGACGATTTCGGAAATTTTTGTTTCTCCTGGAGATGCCATTGACGCAGGGGATCCGCTGGTCATGATCACTCTGCCGGGATAAGACGTATGAATGCGGCTGGAATCAACGGCCGTGCGGAGAAGAGTCGTGCCGGAACTCCCCGAAGTTGAAACAGTGTGCAGGCAGTTCGCTCGTGTTCTTTCAGCCGCCGTTCTTCAATCGGTGATTGTCTATGATAAAAAGCTCCTTCACATCCATATTCCAAAGGGACGTAAAGTTCAATCCGTCAGGCGCTGCGGAAAATCAGTGGAGATTCTCTTTGAAGGTTCTGTGTCCCTTCTGATTCATCTGCGCATGACAGGACGATTATGCTGGACGACAGATAAGACACGGCCTCTATACAGCAGGTGGGTCATCGTGTTTGACGCGGGGCGCTTGCATCTTGTGGACCCCAGGAGGTTTGCCACCGTATCTCTCAAAGGATCTTCCACGGGAAGAGGCGCCGTCCTTGATCCCATGGAGGAACTGAGCGGCCGTGATCTTTTGAGAGCGTCCTCGGGAAGGCGTCTTCCTGTAAAGAATTTTTTAATGGATCAGAAAATCATCGGTGGCATAGGAAACATATACGCCTGTGAGGTGCTGCATCGTGCCGGGATCAGCCCCTGGCGGAGGGCCTGCGACCTCGATGAAATTCGCTGGAAACGGGTTTTGAAGGCGTTGCAGTTCATACTTGAAAAAGCGATTCAATGCGGGGGGACAACGATCTCCGACTGGTCGGATCTTTTCGGCCGAAAGGGATTGTATCAAAAGCATTTAAGCGTTTACGGCCGAAAAGGGAAACCTTGTCCGAGGTGCGGAGCTCCAGTCATACGGACGATATTAAGCGGCAGGGCTACATTTTTTTGCACATCATGTCAGGAGTCGTAAAATCATCAAAGGGAAAGAGGTCCAAAAATGAAAAAATATGAATGCACCGTTTGTGGGTATATATATGATCCCGCAGAAGGGGATAAGGAGGGAGGTATAAAAGCCGGGACCCCCTTCAGTGACCTTCCAGACGATTGGAATTGCCCGGTCTGTGGTGCTGCGAAGGACATGTTTGAACCCATAACCGAATAGACCACACCCGGAATCACGATCAACCATTCGATTTGGGGCAATGATATAACTTTTCGTATTCATGATGTATTGTGACAAAATGATTCATCCGGGCAATCAGGTCTTGACAAGCTTTATTTTTATGGTAGATTTCCCACGATGCGTTTGCCTTGTCATTGCCTGAGTGAAAACAATCTGTCTGGAAGGAGATGAAGTGGCAAAGGAAGTTCTTTCAAGAATCATCTTTTACTTCAGATACTTTTTTTCTCATATGCAGATTTTGATCATCAAGATGCACGATGTGCTTGCCTCGGCATTGTCAGGACTAATTGGAATCTGGAAAAGGATGACAAGATTTCTCAAGACCTCGAGGGATCATTACACGGTTTTGATTGTTCCACAGAAGAAAAGTTCTGTCAGAAAGATCAACGCTTCCAGCAACGCGGTACGGTTGATTACGATAGCGGCCGTCATCGTTTCGATGTCCTTTCTTTACATCTTCTATGAATTTCTCACAGCCAAAAGGGATAATTTCGAATTATACGAATTGAGAAAGCTTTCCTCGGCTCAGAGAGAGCAGATTCAAAGGATAGCCTCCAAAATCGGCTATTTTGAGAAGAAAATGGAAAGCCTGAAGGAATACGACAACAAGATCAGATCCATGGCGGACATGTTCAGACAGGAAAAACAGGAGAGAGCGCCTTACAGAGGCGTCGGGGGACCGTCTCCTGATCATTACGGATCGACCACTTCCGGCAACGATGCGGCCGTGATGGGCCGGATAAGCAAGAGCATGGATCAATTGATCCAGGAGGCATCGAACCAGGAAAGAAGTTTCAAGGAAATCATTGAATTTCTTGAAAAGAGAAAATCCATCCTGGCAAGAACGCCTTCCATCTGGCCTGTGGAGGGATGGGTCACGTCAGGGTTCGGCATGAGGCGTTCTCCGTTTTCGGGCAGGAGGGAATTTCACGGCGCCATAGATATAGCATCGCGAAGCGGAAAAGAAATAATCGCTCCGGCGGACGGGATTGTTTCAATCGTGGAGCACCGATCGGATTTGGGAAACACCGTTACGCTTGATCACGGAAACGGGTTAACAACCGCCTATGCCCATCTCCTGAGGAGCAGCGTGCAAAAGGGGAAAAGCGTCCGCAGGGGGGAAGTCATCGGATACGTGGGCAGCACAGGAAGAAGCACGGGGCCGCACCTCCACTATGTCGTACAAATAAACGGTGTGCCGGTGAATCCTCGGAAGTATCTGCCTTGATATAGATACGAGGATGTTCCAACATCTTGCAGAAAATGAATGAAAGGCAATGAAATTCCGGTAAATCATTACCGGTTTTTTTTTCGGACGGGTAGACCATGTTTGGCTATGTATTAAAAAAAATTCTGGGAAGCAAAAACGACCGCGAACTGAAACGACTTTCCGTCATTCTGGATGAGATCAATCACTTTGAGGAGAGGCTTCAGCGGCTTTCTGACGCTGAATTGCAGGCGAAGACGGAATCGTTCAGAGAGATGTTGTCGAATGGGGCGGTTCTCGAGGATTTTCTGGCTGAGGCCTTCGCTGTGGTGAGAGAGGCTGCCAGAAGAACCGTGGGCATGAGACCCTTCGATGTCCAGATCATCGGCGGGCTGGTGCTTCATGAGGGAAAGATTGCCGAAATGAAAACCGGCGAGGGGAAAACCCTGGCCGCGACAATGCCTGTTTATCTGAACGCGTTGATGGGAAAGGGCGTGCACGTGGTCACCGTGAATGACTATCTCGCGAGACGCGACGCGGAATGGATGGGCCCGATCTATAAATTCATCGGCTTATCCGTGGGGGTGATCGTCCATGGAATGGACGATGATGAACGAAGAACGGCATACAAAGCCGACATCACCTATGGAACGAACAACGAATTCGGCTTCGATTACCTCAGAGACAACATGAAATTCAGTCTCGAGGACTATGTCCAGAGAGATTTTCATTACGCCATCGTGGACGAGGTGGACAGCATCCTCATCGATGAGGCGCGAACTCCTCTGATTATATCGGGAGCCGCGGATGAATCCACGGATAAGTACTATCGGATCAACCAGATCATACCGCGTCTCCACAAGGACAGGGATTATTCGGTTGATGAAAAGAGCCGGACCGTTGTGCTGACCGATCAGGGCGTGGCGAACACGGAGAAGCTGCTCAAGGTTCCCAACCTTTATGACCCGAGAAATATCGAGAGCCTTCATCACGTGAACCAGGCGCTGAAGGCTCATAATCTTTTCAGAAGGGATGTGGATTATCTCGTCAAGGAAGGGCAGGTCATCATTGTGGATGAGTTCACCGGAAGAGTCATGCCCGGGAGGCGATACAGCGATGGTCTTCATCAGGCCCTCGAAGCGAAAGAACATGTGAAGATCGAGCGAGAAAATCAGACCCTCGCGACCATCACGTTCCAGAATTACTTCCGGATGTTTGAAAAACTTGGCGGCATGACAGGAACAGCGGACACGGAAGCTCAGGAATTCAAGGAGATATACAATCTCGAAGTGATCGTCGTTCCGACGAACATGCCCATGATCCGGACAGATCATCCCGACGTGATCTACAAAACGGAAAACGAAAAATTCAAAGCGGCCGTCACTGAAATCAAAGAGCTTCACCAGAAGGGCAGGCCTGTTCTTGTGGGCACCATATCCATCGAAAAATCCGAGTTCCTCAGCAAGTATTTGAAAAAGGAAGGAATCAAACACCACGTTCTCAATGCGAAACATCATGAAAAAGAGGCCGAAATCATTGCCCAGGCTGGACAGAATGGGGCCGTGACTATTTCCACGAATATGGCGGGCAGAGGCACGGACATCAAACTTGGACCGGGTGTCGCGGAACTCGGCGGCCTTCATGTGCTCGGGACAGAACGGCACGAAAGCAGACGAATCGATAATCAGTTGCGGGGCCGTTCCGGGAGGCAGGGCGATATGGGTTCTTCACGGTTTTATCTTTCACTCGAAGATGATCTCCTGAGAATATTCGGTGCGGAAAGGATTTCGTCCATCATGGACAGGGTCGGCTTCGAAGAGGATCAGCCCATAGAGCACAATCTGATATCAAAGGCCATTGAGAATGCTCAGAAGCGCGTGGAGGGACAGAATTTTGATATCCGCAAACACCTTCTGGAATACGATGATGTCATGAATCAGCAGCGGCAGATCATTTACGGACAGCGCAGGGAAGTACTGGGCGGCGAGGATCTGTGGCCTTATCTCGACGAGATGCTTGAGGAAGTCGTGGATGATTCTCTTGACCGTTTCATCGACGAAAAAGCACACCCCGAGGAATGGGATTTAAAAGGGTTGGACGACTGGGTCCTCAAGCAGTTTTCTCTCAGCCTCAAAATGAAGGATATCGATCCGGACCGGGTCGAGAAGAATGCATTAAGGGATAAGATTCTCTCCGGTGTGAAGACACATCTGCGGGAGAAAGAGAGTACCTTTGGAAAACCGGTCATGGATTATCTTATGAGGTATATCATGCTTCAGTCCATCGATACGCACTGGAAGGATCATCTGCTGGACATGGATCATCTCAAGGAGGGCATTGGATTGAGGGGCTACGGGCAGAAAGATCCGAAGCGAGAGTATCAGAGAGAAGGCTACGACATGTTTCTTGATATGAATGATCGCATCAAGGATGATGTGCTGGAAAAACTCTGCATGGTCCAGGTTCAACGAGAGGATGAATTGCCTGAATCGAGAGACGATCAGAGACAGGATTACGTCATGAGCCGCGGAGGCCAGCCGGCAGATGGAAAAAGTGTTAAACGAGATGGACATAAGGTCGGCAGGAACGAGCCCTGTCCATGCGGGAGCGGTAAAAAATACAAGAAATGCTGCGGGAAATAAGAATGAACATGATGTCGGTCAAAAGGCGATGAGAGGAAAAGATGAAGAAAGAAAATGAGAATCTTATCGTTCCAGGATTTATGGCCAATGGGATTCACGCGGGTATCAAGGAAGACGGGCGGAAGGATCTTTCTCTGATTTTTTCAGACCGACCGGCGAGCGCGGCGGGCGTTTTCACAACGAACGCCTTCAAGGCAGCCCCCGTCATTCTTGACATGGAAAGGCTGAAAACGGGCGAGGCGCAGGCTATTCTGGCAAACAGCGGTAATGCCAACGCCGCGACCGGAACGCAGGGTCTCAACGATTCCCGTGCCATGGCCAAGGCAGCGGCCAACGCTATGAAGATTTCAGAAAAGCAGGTTCTGGTCGCATCCACGGGAATCATTGGAAAGAGGCTGCCTATTGGAAAAATCAACAAAAGAATCCCAGCGCTTGTGAGGGGGTTGAACCCGTCGGGTTTTCCTGACGCCCAGGAAGGCATCATGACGACCGATCAATTCCCCAAGATCGAATACAGAAAACGTGTGATTTCCGGAAAAGAAATCTCGCTTTGCGGGATCGCGAAGGGGGCGGGCATGATCGAACCGGGTATGGCGACTATGCTGTCGTTTGTCATGACGGATGCCGCGGTGGACAGCGAGACGCTCAGGCGATGCCTGGTCAGCGGGGTCGATGAAAGCTTCAATGCCATATCGGTTGACGGCTGCATGAGCACGAACGACACGGTGATTCTCCTCGCCAATGGCAGGGCGGGAAACAAAAGCCTGACAGGAAGATCACGCGATCTATCCGCTTTTCGGGACATGCTGTCTGAAATACTGCGGGCGCTCGCAATTTCCATCGTCAGGGATGGGGAGGGGGCGACCAAGGTCATCGGCATAAGGGTGGAGGAAGCTCGCACCCGGGAAGAGGCAAAGAAAGTAGCCTTCACCATCGCGCGTTCAAACCTCGTGAAAGCAGCGTTTTTTGGCCAGGATCCGAACTGGGGCAGAATCATATCCGCCATTGGGGCCTCAGGCGTTGCACTTTCTGTCGGTGACGTGAGGCTTTATTTCGACCAGATTCCGCTTTTCCGTCAAGGCAGGGGTGTCGAGGGGAATGAAAAGAAACTTTCAGAAGTGATGAAGAAAGAATATATTCAAGTGCTTGTGAAACTTGGAACCGGGAAAGAGATTTTTTCGGCCTATGCTTCTGATCTTACCTATGATTATATTAGGATCAACGCGCACTACCACACGTGAGGTCCGGTCATGCCTGTTTAATTGTAAGATTTCAGGTTGTTTTTGCCTTGATATATTGAATTTATTGTGTTATGAGCCTGCGCGACTACACACACCTTCCGACCGTAGAGGGGTTGCTTTTCTTAAAAGTTCCGATATGGAATGACGGGGGTGGCGGAAACCAAACAAAACAGGAGGAAGCTTTATGGCAAATGTTTCGATGAAATTGCTGCTGGAGTCGGGGGTTCACTTCGGCCATCAGACCAACAAATGGAACCCCAAGATGAAGCCCTATATATTCGGGGCAAGAAACGGCATTTACATCATAGATCTGCAGCAGACCGTGGAATATTTCAACATCGCGTACAAGTTTGTATGCAATACGGTTGCTGAGGGAAAGGAAGTTCTGTTTGTTGGTACCAAGAAGCAGGCCCAGGAATCCATCAAGACAGAGGCGGAGAGGGCGGACATGCCCTATGTCAACCAGCGGTGGCTGGGAGGGATGCTGACAAACTTCTCGACCATCAAGAGGAGCATCGACAGACTGAATCAGCTGGATAGAATGTTCAATGACGAAAGCGTTTATGCTTTTCCAAAAAAGGAAATACTTGGACTCAAGAAGGAGCGCGAAAAACTTGAGAAGGTTCTCGGAGGCATAAGAAAGATGAACGGACTTCCGGGGGCCCTCTTCATTGTGGATCCGAAAAAGGAGAACATAACAGTAAGGGAGGCTAGGAAATTATCGGTGCCCATCGTTGCCATTGTGGACACGAACTGTGACCCTGACACGATCGATTACATCATCCCGGGAAACGATGATGCCATCCGGGCCATAAAGCTTTTTGCATCACGGATAGCGGATGCGGTACTCGAAGGGAAGTCGCGTCTGGAAGAGAAAATACAGGCGGAGAGCGACAAAGGGCCCGGTGAAAGGATATCGAATGAAACGGGAGAGGCTGAATCCGATGTTCCGGAAAGTGTCGAAACGAAAGATGCATCCGGTTTGGAGTAGCCTTAAAAAACCGAATATTGAATCAAGAAAATTCAGGAGGTACGAAATTGGATATATCGGCATCAATGGTAAAAGACCTGAGAGCAAAGACCGGGGCCGGAATGATGGATTGCAAAGAGGCTCTGACGGATTCTAATGGTGATTTTGAAAAAGCGGTGGAATACCTCAGAAAGAAGGGAATGTCCGCTGCGACGAAGCGTTCCTCCAAGGCCGCGAAAGAGGGAACCATCGCGTCTTATATCCATATGCAGGGCAGAATAGGGGTCATGGTGGAGATCAACTGCGAGACGGATTTTGTGGCGAAAACGGACGATTTCAAAGCCATGGCGAAGGATATTGCCATGCACATTGCGGCGACAAATCCCATGTACGTCTCTCCAGAGCAGATTCCAGAGGATGTGCTCGCAGTAGAAAAGGATATCTACAAGAGTCAGGCCGCTGCAGAAAAAAAACCCGAAAAGATCTGGGATAAAATCATCCAGGGAAAGCTCAAGAAATACTATGAAGAGGTTTGCCTTCTGGATCAGAAATTTATCAAGGACCCCGATATTTCCGTTGGAACCCTTGTCAATAATCTCATTGCGAAAACCGGGGAAAACATCATGGTCAGAAGATTCGCGAGATTCCAGCTCGGCGAGGAGCTGAAAAAGTAAGGAGCGTGACCAGCCCATATAATGAACAAGCAGCCTGCCTATAAGCGTGTTCTTCTGAAGCTCAGCGGAGAAGCTCTGAAGGGAAAGCGGTCCGGGGGCATCGACGCGGATGTTCTTTGCTTCATCGCTGAAGAGATCAAAGAAATCGTCAGCCAGGGTGTCCAGCTCGGCATCGTCGTGGGCGGAGGTAACATCTTCAGAGGACTGGAGGGAAATGCGAAAGGTATCGACAGGAATTCCGCGGACTACATGGGAATGCTGGCGACCGTGATCAACAGCGTCGCCCTGCAGAACGTCATGGAAAATGCGGGCATTCCGACCCGCGTCCAATCAGCCATTGAGATGCGTGAGATCGCGGAGCCATTCATCATCAGAAGGGCTGTGCGACACATCGAAAAAGGAAGAGTGGTGATATTCGCCGCCGGCACGGGAAATCCCTATTTCTCAACGGACACCGCCGCGGCATTGAGAGCCATGGAAATCCGGGCTGATGTGATTCTCAAGGCAACTAAAGTAGACGGCGTCTTTGATAAGGATCCCGTGCTCCATAAGGATGCAAAAAAATTCGATACGATCAGTTATATCGATGTGTTATCAATGAATCTTAAAGTAATGGATTCTACTTCCATTTCCCTTTGCAGAGATAACAATCTTCCAATTATTGTTTTTAATCTCGATAAAAAGGGAAACATCAAGGCGGTCGTCTTCGGTGAACCCATAGGAACGGTGGTCGGGGGTTGATGCAATGAAAGAAAAGGTGTTCAAGGAATTAAAGAACCAGATGGATGGCGCCATCGTGTCTCTTGAGAAATCGCTGGGAAAGGTTAGAACGGGACGGGCGTCTCTTTCCCTTCTGGACGGAATAAAGGTGGATTATTACGGGGTGCCGACGCCGCTGAATCAGGTGGCATCCTTATCCATACCGGAAAGCAGGCAGATTATCATATCGCCATGGGATGCAAGCGCCATCGGAAATATAGAGAAGGCCATCCAGAAGTCCGAGTTGGGACTCATGCCGAACAATGACGGGAAACTCATCCGAATTCATATACCGCCGCTGACGGAAGAGAGAAGAAAAGAACTTGTAAAGGTCGTAAGGAAAATTGGGGAAGAGTCGAAGGTCAAGCTCAGAAATGCGAGACGTGACGCGAACGAACAGTTCAAGGTGCTTAAAAAGGACAACAAGATATCCGAAGACGAACAGTTCAAGTACCAGGGTGAAGTCCAGAAGCTGACGGATGACCATATCAAAAAAACGGACGGTATTCTTACGGCAAAGGAAAAGGAGATCATGGAAATCTGAACTCTGCTCATGAAATTCATTGATCAGATTCAGGGAGCCTTCAGGCTCCCTATTTGTTTGTTCACAGAAGAACAAAAGCGACATTTCTTGAAAACGACTGCGGGCTATGATAATTGAAATGACGGAATGGAAATGCATAAACACGAGGCTTGATGGACAGGCTGGATAAGAAGAGGCTGCCGAAGCACATCGCGATCATCATGGACGGCAATGGACGGTGGGCTCAGAAAAACAATCTGGGCAGGATTTCAGGACACCGGGCAGGCGCGGAGTCCGTCCGCGTTATCGTGGAGGCCTGCCGTGAAATCGGGATCCAATATCTGACCCTGTATGCTTTTTCCGTTGAGAACTGGATGAGACCGTCAAGGGAAGTCCGGGCGCTGATGAATCTTCTGGTCCAGTATCTTAAAAGCGAATACGAAACAATGATCAGAAACGATATCCGGCTGAACACGATAGGACAGATTGAAAACCTGCCCGTTAACGTGAGAGAATTTTTAGTAAAGACCATGGACTCCACAAGCAGTTGCAGGGGCATGGTTTTGAGCCTGGCCCTCAGTTACGGCGGAAGAGACGAAATTGTCCGCGCGGTGAAGAAAATTGTTCAGAATGCGGTCGATGGAAAAATGAAATCCATCGAAATCTCAAAGGACCTCATTTCAAAAAACCTAGACACGGACGGAATACCGGATCCGGATCTCCTGATACGGACAAGCGGGGAATACCGCCTGAGCAATTTCCTCCTCTGGCAGTCAGCCTATTCGGAACTCTACTTCACGGAAGTTCTCTGGCCGGACTTTCGAAGAGAGAATTTGATCGAAGCCATCCTGGATTATCAGAACAGGGAGAGAAGGTTCGGGCTGACAAGCGAACAATTGACGAAAGACTGAATCATATGACACCTCACTTGAAGAGATGGCTGACGGGAGTATTGGCGGTTCCCCTCCTGTTTTCAATCATTTATTTCGGTTCAAAAGAGATATTTCTTCTGCTCGTGATTCTGCTGACCATTGCGGGAGCGGCGGAATATGGAGCCATGGCCTTTCAAAAGAACTTCTCCTGGGAAACAATCACGGGATTTGCGGCGGCATTCTTTATCCCTGTCGCGGCCTATTTCGGCGGTCTTCAGCTTATCCTCTCTGTGGTGACCGTATTTTTTATGTCCGCCCTGCTCATTTTCCTGGGCAGTCTGAAGGAGGCGCCTTTCAACATGTCTCCCGTAAACAAGGTCGCTTTCGGCATCCTTTACGTCCCCTTATTGATGGCTCACCTCGTATTGATTCGCAATTTCAGTGACGGAGTGTTCTGGATATTTTTCATGATCGTCATTGCTTTTACGGGGGATATCACCGCTTTTTATGTGGGACGTAAATTCGGGAAAAGGAAGCTGCTTCCGAATGTGAGCGCGGGCAAGACGGTGGCGGGGACGATGGGTTCGGTGGTCGGGAGCGTGGCGGGATGCATGATATTCAAAACGTTTTTATTCCCGGAAATCGCCATGGGGCATGCTGTTGTCATGGGGTTTGTGGGAAACATTGTCGGAGAGCTTGGAGATCTTTGCGAATCGGCGATCAAGAGAAGTGCCGGGATCAAGGACTCGGGTTTCCTTTTTCCGGGTCACGGCGGAGTTCTTGACCGATTGGATTGTATTCTTTTCATCGCGCCTTTTTTATATTACTACAGGCTTTACGTGATCGGGTAAAGCGGTATCCATACCACGGCCGCAAATGATTCATATTCAACAGTCATGATGAAGAAAATATCCATACTGGGCTCAACGGGATCGATAGGGGTCAGCGCTCTGGAGGTCATCCGGAAACACGCGGACAGGCTTTCCGTCGCGGCTTTATCGGCGGGCAGAAACATTGGACTGCTGAGAGAGCAAATCCGGGAATTCAAACCCGGGGTAATTTCCGTTCTTCATGAAGAAGATGCCAGGGGGCTTATGCGCTCCGAGGAAATGAACGGGGAGACCGAGGTCGTCTGGGGCGCGGAAGGGTTAAGAAGGGTCGCGACAGCAGGGGATGCGCATATGGTGCTCTCCGCCATTGTCGGGGGGGCAGGGCTTCTTCCAACTCTGGAGGCCATCGATGCCGGGAAGGATATCGCGCTGGCAAACAAGGAGACCCTTGTCATGGCGGGAGGGCTTGTTATGGAGAAAGCCCGTCAGAGACGCGTAAAGATACTTCCCGTGGACAGCGAGCACAGCGCCATCTTCCAGTGCATGGAGGGACACAGAAGACAGGAAATCAAAAGGATCATTCTAACCGCCTCGGGGGGGCCGTTTCTGAACCTTTCTGTTGAAAAGATGCGGCATGTAACGGTGAAGGATGCCCTGCGGCACCCGAACTGGAAAATGGGGAAAAAGATCACCATTGATTCCGCATCCATGATGAACAAGGGTCTTGAAGTCATTGAGGCCCGATGGCTTTTCGGCATGGATATTGAAAAAATCCATGTTCACATCCACCCGCAGAGCATTATTCACTCCATGGTTGAATATATAGACGGTTCCGTCATGGCGCAGCTTGGCATTCCCGACATGAAGGGGCCGATCTCGTACGCTTTTTCATATCCCGAAAGGTTCAAAAGCGAAGAAGAATCCGTCGATTTTATCAAGACCGGGAATCTCGAATTCATCCGGCCGGACATGGAGAGATTCCCCTGTTTGAAACTCGCCTATGAAGCGGCCAGGAAAGGTGGTACAATGCCCTGCGTTTTAAATGCGTCCAACGAGATCGCCGTGGAGGCCTTTCTTGCGGGAAGGATAGGATTCATGGATATTCCGGTTGTCATTGCGATGGCCGTGGCCGCGCATGATGTTGGAGAGGCCTCGTCCATAGGGGTGATCCTGGAGGCCGACCGATGGGCGCGGGAAAAAGCAATGAAAATCATTCAAGGGTTCAATAAACAATCATGATAGGTATAAACATTTTTGCCGTTATCATACTGCTGGGCATACTGATCTTTGTTCATGAGCTGGGACATTTTCTGGCTGCTAAATGGTCGGGAGTCGGTGTTCTCAAATTTTCCCTCGGATTTGGTCCACGCCTCTTAGGGAGAAAAGTCGGGGAGACGGAATATGTGATTTCCGCGGTCCCGCTTGGAGGTTATGTCAAGCTTCTCGGTGAATCGGAGGGAGATAAAATCGCGCCGGAAGATGAAAAGAGATCTTTTTTGAAGCAGCCGGTGATCAAAAGAATAGGGATCGTCGCCGCGGGTCCTTTTTTCAACTTTCTTTTCGCCGTCCTGGCCTTCTCATTGATATATATGATCGGGGTTCCCGCCCTGACATCGGATATCAGCGGTGTTCAGAAAGATTCCGTAGCCGACAAAGCAGGTCTGAGGGAAAACGATAAAATCATAGCCATGAACGGAAAAAAAATCACTACGTGGGGTGATATCGCTGAAACCATCACGAAAAGCGAGGGGAAGGAAATCTTCCTGCGCATTTCCCGCGGAACGGAAATAAAAGATGTCCGCTTAACTCCGCAGCTCACGAAATCCAAGAACATCTTCGGGGAAGATATGGATTCATACAAGATAGGAGTCCTCTCCTCGCAGAACACCACAACGAGAAGGCTGAATCCGATTATGGCCCTGTGGGAGGGAGTTCAGCAGACATGGACGATGACGGAACTCACCATCCTCAGCGTCATCAAACTCATGGAGGGCGTTATTTCTCCCTCTACTCTCGGCGGCCCCATTCTCATAGCACAGATGGCAGGGGCCCAGGTCAAAAAGGGAATATTGCCATTTATTTTTTTCATGGCCATATTGAGCGTCAATCTGGGTGTCCTCAACCTTCTGCCCGTTCCAGTCCTCGATGGGGGACATCTGTTCTTTTACGTGATTGAACTCGTCACGAGAAGGGAAATTAACATCAAGTGGCGTGAATGGGCTCAGCAGGTTGGCTTCGTTCTTCTCATTCTTTTGATGCTCTTCGTATTTTACAATGATATCATGAGGATATTCAGCGATTAGAATGTTGATCCTGGCCATCGACTCATCATCCAGAACGGGAAGCGTGGCCCTTTTGAGGGGCAATCAAGTCATGGCCGAATTTTCGCTCAGAACAGACGCCAATCATGCCGCAACCATCCTTTTGTCCATCCAGAAGGTCCTGGACTATTGCGAAGCAAAGGTGAAGGATATTGGTCTCATTGCCTTGACTACAGGACCAGGGTCTTTTACGGGACTGCGCATCGGTGCGAGCACCGTAAAAGGGTTGGCTTTGCCTTACAGCACGCCGGTGGCGGGCATCTCCACGCTGGAGGCATTGGCATATAACGCGATGCCTTCAAGGGTTGACATTTGTCCTCTACTGGACGCGAAAAAGAATGAGATCTATACAGCCATCTACAGAACCGGAGCGAATGGTCTTCCGGAACTCAAAGAGTTCGAAAGGGTGACGGAACCGCGCGGTTTTATAAGCCAGCTGTCAGACGACGTTCTTTTTCTGGGGGATGGCGTTCAAAAATATGCAGACCTCCTTGAAGAGTTGTGCCCCGTGAGGGCCGCCTTCGCGCCGGAGCATCTCCAGTTCATCCGGGCATCGGCAGTCGCACTTTTAGGGATGGAAAAATTCA
>CAYXFF010000002.1:0-4537 GCA_964464185.1 uncultured Syntrophaceae bacterium
AATCTGGAGCCGATGAGGAGATTCGAACTCCTGACCTAGCGATTACGAATCGCTTGCTCTACCGGCTGAGCTACATCGGCTCGCATGATGATGTTCTCGGATAAGTTGCGGCAGGCGTGTGAAATTATCTTAAGTGAAAATCTTTGTCAAGATTTATCCGCAATTCCGGTCATCTCCCCATCCTTTGCCTTGACATTCAAAACAGGTTTGATAGTATTTGCGCGGCCTGAAACAAGAAAGGACATCCATGAAAGATCGAATAAAAAAGATACTTTCACTATCCCCGCTTAAAATCAGCCTTCTCATTGTTGTCGCGGCCATCGCCTTGTACGCTGTTGATCCTCCCTTCCTCCGATTCATGGAATTGAAAACCCTCGATCTCCGGATTCTTTCCCGGGGCGAACGCGCGTCGGGAGGGGAGACGGTGATCGCCGTGGTGGATGAAAAGAGCGTGAAAGAGCTCGGCCGCTGGCCCTGGCCGAGAACCCTCCTCGCCGGTCTCGTGGATACCTTGAAATCCTACGGGGCGAAGGCCGTGGGGTTTGATATTGTCTTCGCCGAGCCGGATCAGAATTCAAGCCTAAGAGACATCCGGGAACTGACCCGGGAGTTTCGGGCTTCCGGGATAGAAGATCCGAGACTTTTCGGCATGCTTCGTCAGAAATTGACGCGTGCCGACACGGACGCGGCGCTGGCGCAGGCGATCAAAAGGGCCGGAAACGTCACCCTGGGCTACTTCTTTCATCGATCGGAAAAGGAAGTGGCGCATCTGACGGAAAAGGAGATAGAGGAGGGCGCCAAGCTCATTTCCCCCTTCAAGTACCCGATGGTGCAGGCGGATGGAGAACCGGACGAAACGTTTCTCGTCCATACCTATGCGGTGGAGGCCAATATCAAGGAGATTTCGGAAGCGGCTGACAATGCCGGGTATTTCAATGCCTTCCCCGACACGGATGGATCGATCCGATGGGCTCCGCTGGCCATAAAGTTCAGGGATGATTTTTATCCCTCTCTCGCCATCGCCCTGATCAGCCAGTATCTGGATTATCCCATGGTCGTGCTTCACCTGGCTGAATACGGTGTGGCAGGCATCGAGATCGGCGATTACGGCGTGCCCACGGACGAGTCGGGTCGAATCCTCATCAACTATCTCGGGCGCGCCAAGACCTTTCCTCACTACTCCATTGCGGATATCATCAAGGGCCGCCTTTCCCCCGATCTTTTCAAGGACAAAATCGTTCTTGTGGGAGCGACGGCCACGGGGATCTATGACCTGCGGGTGACGCCTTTCAGCGCGGTCTTCCCCGGCGTGGAGGTTCATGCCAACGTCATCGACAACATTCTTCACCAGGAGTTCATCCAGCGGCCGGGATGGGCGGGATTCTTTGATCTGGCCGCCATCCTGGTCCTCGGCCTGATCATCGGGATCGCGGTTCCCAGGGTCAAAGCCGTCGCGGGCATCTTTGTGGCTCTTGCCGTGCTCACGCTTTATGTTCTCATCAACGAAACTATCTTTTCCCACTTCAATTTCTGGCTCAATCTCATCTATCCCGTAGGGACCGTCATGACGGTTTACCTGGCCATCACCATCTACAAGTATGTGACAGAGGAGCGGGAAAAGAAAAAGATCCGGGGGGCCTTCCAGTACTATCTCACATCCTCGGTCATCAACGAGATGCTGAAAGATCCTTCCAAGCTCAAGCTGGGCGGGGACAAGAAGCACCTGAGCGTGCTTTTTTCAGACATCCGCGGATTCACCACCGTTTCGGAAAGCCTCACGCCAGAAGAGCTTGTGCATCTGCTCAATGAATACCTCACTGCCATGACGGACATCGTTTTCAAGTACGACGGGCTCCTCGACAAGTACATGGGGGATGCCATCATGGCCGTCTACGGCGCGCCGCTCGATCAGCCGGATCACGCGGAGAGGGCCTGCAGAACGGCGCTCGACATGATGGAGGAATTGAAGGTCCTCCAGAAAAAGTGGGAGAGCGAAGGGAAACCGGTCCTGAATATCGGCGTCGGCATCAACAGCGGCGACATGGTCGTGGGAAACATGGGTTCCGAGATGCGCTTCGATTACACCGTCATGGGGGACAGCGTGAACCTGGGGTCGAGGCTTGAAGGGATCAACAAGGAGTACGGAACCAATATCGTGATCAGCGAATTCACCTACAACGAGGTGAAAGACAAACTGATCTGCCGGGAGCTCGATTCGGTCAAGGTCAAGGGAAAACTTCTTCCCGTGAAGATATATGAATTGCTGGGTGATAGAAAGAACGGGGAAAAATGGGAGCCTCTTCTCCGGAGTTTTGATGAAGGGCTCGCCGCTTATAAGGGGCAGCGCTGGGATGAGGCGATCGAAGCATTCAGGAATGTCCTGAAACTTCATCTTGAAGACGGTCCCGCCGGGATTTATGTGCTCCGTTGCACAGCGCTGAAGGCCAATCCGCCGGAGGA
Source organism: uncultured Syntrophaceae bacterium (assembly GCA_964464185.1). Taxonomy (GTDB): domain Bacteria; phylum Desulfobacterota; class Syntrophia; order Syntrophales; family UBA4778; genus UBA4054. Next base: position 2,461 of record CAYXFF010000002.1, read on the forward strand.
GGACTGGGACGGTGTTTTCACGATGACGAAGAAATAAACTTAAATCCGTGAAGCGTAAAGCGTGAAGTGTAAGGCGTAAAGGGTCATGTGGCGCTTTACGATATCCCGGTCGAGAATGTAAGATGATAAAAGAAGAGCAGAAATACAGAAGCTGGGTCGAGGTGGACCTGGACAATTTTAGCCGAAACTGGACGGAGATCAAGCGGCTCGTGGGCCCGGGGGTGAAGGTTCTTCAGGTGGTGAAGGCCGACGCGTACGGTCACGGCGCCATTGAGATCTCCAACATGGCCCTGAAAAACGGCGCCGGCTTCCTGGGTGTGGCCAATGCCGATGAAGGCGTTCAGCTCCGGGTCGGGGGAATCAACGCCCCGATCGTGATCCTGAGTCCCGCCACGGATTCGGAGATCAACGAGATCATCAAGTACAACCTCACCCCCTCCGTATCGAATCTCCGGTTTGCCCGGGAACTGGAACGGCGGCTGGAAAAAGCGGGAGTAAAACTGCCCGTCCACATCGAGGTTGATACGGGGATGGGCCGCGGCGGAACCATTCAGCGGGAGGCCTTTCCCATGATCCGGGACGTCCTGGGGATGAACTCCATCAGCGTGGAGGGGATTTTCACGCACCTTTCCTCGAGCGAGGTTGAAGACGATTCGTATAACCGGATGCAGTGGAAGCTTTTTCAGGACCTTCTGCGGGAGCTTGAGGAGAAGGGGATCCGGATTCCCATCCGTCACATGTCCAACAGCGGCGGCGTCCTCAATTTCCCGGAGTTCAACCTCGACATGGTGCGGCCGGGGATCATGACCTACGGCATCTATCCGGGAGAGAACACGGTATCCAAGGCGCTGCTCAATCCCGTGATGAGCTTCAAGACGAGCATCGTGCTCCTGAAGGATTTCCCGGAAGGCTACGGGATCGGTTACGGAAGGACTTATATCACGGGACGTCCCACGCGCATCGCCACCATTCCCGTGGGGTACGGCGACGGTTACGGCGTGATTCTCTCCAATCAGGGTGAGGCCCTGATCCGCGGGAAACGGGCTCCCATCGTGGGCCGGGTCTCCATGGACATGTGCACCCTCGATGTCAGCCACATCCCCGAGTGTGAGATCGGCGACGAGGTGGTCCTCATGGGAAGGCAGGATGGCGGATACATCTCGGCCAATGAGATCGCGGCGAAGGCCAAGTCCATCAGCTACGAGATTCTCTGCGCCCTGGGCAAGCGGGCGCCGAGGATATTCGTGCACAAAGGCAAACCGGATTCGGTGGAGCCGCGCCTGAGGCGAATTTTCATCCCCGATGAAGAGAAATCGATCTCCCGGATCGACAGCATGATCCGCCGCTGTTTCCAGGCGAAGGCCCGGGATGAAGAACTGGGCGACGCGATTTACTACGAGATGTTCGAAGCCCTCTTCGGGAAAGAAGACCGCCAGCTCGAGCTGCGCGACCATTTCAAGTACGATATCCACGTGAGAGATTTCTCCGAGGAGGAAAAGGCCGCCAACGGTCAGGCGGAGAACTATTTCAAGGTCACGACCCACGTCGAGTACAGGAAAACCCTGCGAAACGAGGTCTTTCTCATCGGATGCGCCATGAACAACCGTCAGCTCGCGGCCCTCTTCGCCGATGCCCGGTGCGAGTACCGTTGGCTTCTGAGCGAACAGAACAATCCGTTCAAGGAGAGCGACTTCCAGGTGGAGCGGGTGCGCGTGGATAACGATGATGTCCCCATCATTCGAGCCGGGAAGACAGAGAGGGGCTACGAGGTCTGGTGCGGCGGGGATGCCCTCAACAGAAAACTGGGCAGGCAAGTCAAGATCGAGATCGAAGTGGCGACAAAGAAGTTCAAGAGCAGCAATGTCTTCGCCGTCTTCATCGTCTATCCCACCCGGGGGCTCGAGATCACCTTCAACCATGGCGATACGCGAATGAAAAATGTGAGAGAGGTGAGTTTCTTTTCGGGGAGGCATCCCAATCCCGAGGTGACAAAAGAGGACGGAAAGTCCGTCCGGATCAAGGTCGGAGACAAGAACTGGATCTTCCCGACCAGCGGCGCGATTTTCATATGGGATCT
>CAYXFF010000002.1:4637-24602 GCA_964464185.1 uncultured Syntrophaceae bacterium
TCGGAGACAAGAACTGGATCTTCCCGACCAGCGGCGCGATTTTCATATGGGATCTGTAAGGCAGGCTAAGGGCTAAAGGCAGAAAAACAACATTGATCGCGCAGCATTTCTTTTTACCCTTGGTTCTTTGTCTAATGCACGCACAAGGCGAAGGGCGAGGGTTCAAAGGTGAAAATAATTCTCAATCATAGAATTGATTTTTAAATTATCTTTCCCTTAGCCTTTTGCCCTTAGCCTTTCGCCTCTTTACGCTATCGAAAATTTGGGCAAAGAGAGAAAGAATGACCAGTAAAGAAAGCTTGGAAAAGTTGCGCGTTGGAATTATCTTCGGCGGCATGTCCTCGGAAAACGAGGTGTCTCTGAACAGCGGGAGAAATGTTTACGACAACATGGACAGGGAGACCTATGAGCCCATTCCCGTCTTCATGGACAGGGGAGGAAAGCTCTGGATCCTCCCCTGGCAGCTCATTTCCCAGAATACGACCACGGATGTCATGGAGCGCCTGGAGCATGAGGCGGCAAGGCTTCCCTACGAGGAACTCAGGGATAAAATCGACTTTGCCTTCATCTCTCTTCATGGGAAATACGGTGATGACGGCTGCATCCAGGGAGTCATGGAACTCCTGGGCATTCCTTATACGGGACCGGGCGTTCTCGCCTCCGCCATTGGAATGGACAAGCACCTTCAGCAGAAGGTCCTAGAAGCCGCGGGCATCGGCGTCCCAAGAAGCATCGTGATTCATGAAAAGGACTGGTCGGCGAAACGTGATGCGCTGGAGAAAGAAATCGTTGAGACCTTCGGATATCCTTTTGTCACGAAGCCTGTCCGTGAGGGTTCGAGTGTGGGAGTCAGGATCGCCAGGAATTTGGAGGATCTCGAAGCGGGCGTCGCGGAGGCCCTTCAATGGGACACAGCCGTTCTTGTGGAGGAGTTTCTGGACGGCATCGAATTTTCTTCCATTGTCCTGGAAGAGGAAGACGGTGAGCCGGTCCCCCTGGGCCTGACGGAGATCTACCCGCAGAGCGAATTCTATACCTATGACGATAAATACATGCCGGGCCGCTGCAGGAAATTCACGCCGCCGAGGAACATTTCCCGCGAGTCGGCGGAGGCGATCAAGAAAGAGGTCATCCGGGCATACCGGGCCCTGGGTTTCCGCTGTTACGGCCGGATAGACGGGTTTTTCCTCAGGGACGGCCGCATCCTTGTCACGGACCCCAACTCATCCTCCGGCATGGCGCCTTCCTCTTTCTTTTTCGAACAGGCGGCCGAGGCCGGAATGCTTCCTTCCATGATCGTATCCAGGCTGATCGAGACATCTCTCCGGATTCACCGGGAAAAGAAAGGCCCTCTGTAAAGAGACTTCCAAGGGTTAAATTGCTTTACAAAAAGAGAAAATAAAATTATAAATTCACGTTATTGTCAATGAAAAAACGTCAGGGTGAAACAATTATCGTCGATCTGCGAATAAGAAATCTTCAAGGAGGTTCATCATGAAAAGGAGAGCGTTTGGCGCATTGTCTCTCGGTGCGGTGATTCTTTTTGTTCTTGCCATGGCCGTCCCGGCGGATGCTCTGGAATTCGGCGCGAGGGCTTATTACTGGTATCCCACGCTGAAATCCGATTTGCGGTTGGATTCGGGCGGCACCCAGGGCACCGACTTCGATTTCAAGGATAAATTTGATATTTCCAACAAGGGGATCCCATCGGTGGAAGCGTTCGCGGGTATAGGCAAGCATCACTTCAGCCTCATGTACACGGGGGTGAAATATTCAGGATCGACTTCGAGCCTGCCGTCCATCACCTTCGGTGGAAAGACATACAGCGGGAATGTTTCCGGGGATCTCGATGTCACGATGATCGACGCGGAATACCAGATGGACCTCATCGACTTGAAAAACATTCTGGCGGGCTTTTCCATCGGGGCGATCGGGAAGATCAAGTATTTTGACGGCCAAGCGAAACTGAACAGCGCCGCGCAGGGGGAAACCAGTCAGTCCTTCCGTTTTGCCATTCCCATGGTCGGGGTCGGCGCGAACATAGGGATTCTGGCCAATCTCCTGGAAGCGAGGGCCAAGTTCACCGCGATGGGGTATTCCGGGAATTTCGTTTATGAAGGTCTCGCGGACGTCTCGCTGACGCCTTTTCCTTTCGTGGACATCCACGGCGGGTACAAAGTGATCGGCGTCAAGGTGGACGGGATCAGTGACGTGACGGCCAACACGAGATTTCAGGGGCCTTTTGTCGCTTTGACCGTCGGCTGGTAGCGGAGGAGAGACCGTGTCGGCATCTTCAGAAAATAAAGGAGGCGGGAAACTCAGGGTCGGTGTGATCCTGGGGGGGGTATCCTCGGAGAAGGAAGTGTCCCTCGAAAGCGGGCGGAATATCTTCGCCAAGATGGATCGGAAAAAGTATGACCCCATAGCGATTTTCATGGACGGCCGGGGCGGCTTCTGGGAGATACCCCTGAAGCTTCTCATGCGGAACAGCACCCGGGATATTGAAATGGATCTCGATGAAGAGGGGAAGAGGATCCCTTACGAGGAACTCAAGTCCCGCGTGGACCTTATTTACATCGGCCTCCACGGCAAATACGGCGAGGACGGCTGCCTTCAGGGGCTCCTTGAGATCATGGACATCCCTTACACGGGATCGGGAGTCCTCGGTTCGGCCCTGGGCATGGATAAGTATACCTGCCGCCGGATTTTCGCGATGAACGGAATCGATGTGCCGAAAACCGTCCCGGTGGAAAGGTGCGAATGGGAGAGCGGCAGGAAAGAGGCCATCCTCGAAGAAATTGCGAAAGACATCGGTTTCCCCTGTGTCGTCAAGCCCACGCGCGAGGGATGCAGCACCGCCGTCAAGAAGGTGGTTTCGATGGAAGGGGTTCCCGATGCGCTGGCGGGGGCCTTTGAATGGGATAATGTCGTGCTTGTGGAAGAATTCATCGAGGGGATGGAGGTGACCTGCGGGGTCATCGGAAACGACGACCCGCTGGCGCTCACGCCGTCTGAGACCATACCCACCCAGGATATTCTTTCCCTGGAAGACAAGTTTCTATACGGGCAGGGGGAGAACAAAACCCCGGCGCGGGTTTCCGACGACGTGCTCAGGCGGATTCAGAGCGTGGCGGTACAGGCATACAGGGCTCTCGGACTGAAGGGTTATACCCGGGTCGACATGTTTATCCGCAAAGACGGCCGGGTCGCCGTGCTGGAACCCAACACCCTTCCCGGCATGACCCCTTCCACGGTTCTCTTCCATCAGGCGGCCGCCTCAGGCATCAATCAGTCGGAATTGATTGACCGGGTCATCGGGTTTGCCTTGGAGGCGCACGAAAACAAGAGAGGTCCTCTGTGAATGAAGAGGGTTTCTGAAACTCTTGACAACCTCGGACGATCTGTCCTTTCCGGTGTCGAGCAGATGGGAGGAATACTCATTCTCCTCATCTCGACACTCGGATGGATGTTCAGGCCGCCCCTGAAGCTGAGGGCCATCATCAAGCAGATGGAGTTTGTGGGGGTCAAGTCGACCTTCGTGGTCGTTCTCACGGGTACTTTCACGGGAATGGTCCTGGCCCTCCAGAGCTATCACGGCTTCCGGCTCTTCAGCGCCGAGGGGCTCGTCGGTTCCACCGTTGCGTTGAGCATGACGAGGGAACTGGGGCCTGTTCTCACCGGGCTCATGGTGACGGCGAGGGCGGGGTCGGCCATGGCCGCCGAATTGGGAACGATGCGCGTGACGGAGCAGATCGACGCCCTTTATGTCATGGCGGCGAATCCCATCAAGTATCTCGTTGTTCCGAGAATCGTTGCGAGTGTTTTCATGGTCCCGCTGTTGACCGCCATTTCCGACTTTCTCGGCATTATCGGCGGATACTTTGTCGGGGTGGTTCTTCTCGATATCAATGAAGGAATATTCCTCGATAATATATACAAGTATGTGGAGCTGGACGACATCTATAACGGCCTCATCAAGGCGGCATTCTTTGGCTTGCTCTTGTCCCTGATCGGGTGTTATAAGGGCTTCAACACGAGGGGAGGTGCTGAAGGCGTCGGAATGGCGACGACAGAGGCGGTGGTCTTGGCTTCCGTTTCCATACTGGTGGCGGATTACTTTCTCACGGCGATCATGTTCTAAGGGAAGCCATGATCAGAATCGTTGATCTTCACAAATCGTTCCAGTCGCAGAAAGTCCTCGACGGCGTCAATCTCGAAATCGAAGACGGGAAAACGACGGTCATCATCGGCAGAAGCGGCGGAGGGAAGAGCGTTCTCTTGAAGCATATTATCGGGCTGATGAAGCCCGACAGCGGCCAGATCCTCGTGGACGATGTGGATATCGCGAAGCTCGATGACAGGGGCCTCAACGAGGTAAGAAAAAAATTCGGAATGCTCTTTCAGGAGGGGGCCCTCTTTGATTCCATGAACGTGGCGGAGAATGTGGGCTTCACCCTTCGGGAACATACGAAGATGAAAGAAGAGGAGATCCGGGTTGCCGTGGCGGAGAAACTCAAGGCGGTCGGTCTTACCGGTATTGAAGAGAAGATGCCTTCCGAACTGAGCGGCGGCATGCGCAAGCGGGTGGCTCTTGCCAGGGCGATCGCCATCAATCCCGAGATCGTGCTCTTCGATGAGCCGACCACGGGACTCGATCCCATCATGCTGGAGGCGATCAACCAGCTCATTATCGACACGCAGAAAAATTTCAACCTGACCTGCATTGTCATCAGTCACGATATCGAGTCCATCTTCAAGGTCGGGCACAAGATCGCCATGCTCTACGAGGGGAAGATCATCGAATACGGGACTCCCGAAGAGATAAAAAAGTCGCCCAACCCGGTGCTGCAGCAGTTTCTGACCGGCAGCATCGAGGGACCGATTCACATCATGTAATTTGTTCTGGGAAAAGGGATGAATTCGATCAGCACGGAAGCAAAAGTCGGTTTATTCATACTGGTGGGTCTCATCATCCTGGGATACATGTCCTTCAAGGTGGGACAGACCGGCTTTGGCATGAGAAAAGGCTATCCCATCAGTGTTTTGTTTGACAACGCGGCCGGTCTCAAGAAAGACGCATCGGTCCAGATGGCGGGTGTTGAGATCGGACGGGTTGAGGAGATCCGGCTCCAGGACGGGAAGGCCCTGGTGTCCATGAAGATCAGTCCAAGCGTCAATCTCGAACGCGATGTCGTGGCCGCCATCAAAACGCATGGAATCCTGGGGGACAAGTATATCGAGATTATTCCCGGAACAAAAGGGGAAGGCTATCTCAAGAGCGGCGAGAAGATCGCGCGCGCGGAACGCCAGGCGGATTTCGACAAGCTTCTCAATGAACTGACCTATGTCATGACGGACATCCGCAAGGTGACCACGTCATTGGGCAACACGCTGGGAGGAGAGGAGGGTGAGGCCAACCTCCGCAAGATTGTCACGAACGTGAGGGATCTCAGCGATCATCTCAATCAGGTGGTCATGAAAAATGACGAGAAATTCGCCGAGATGATATCCAATCTGAAAAGCGCTTCCGCCGAAATGGAAAAGACCTTCGCCTCCCTGAGCGACATCACGGGCGGAATCAACAGGGGAGAAGGGACCGTGGGGAAGCTGGTCAAGAATCCCGATGTCGCCGACAGGCTCAACAAGACCCTGGCCTCGCTCCAGTCCATCTCGGATAAGATCAACGAAGGCAAGGGGACGATCGGCAAACTGGTCAATGATGAGGAAACGGTGAAGAACCTGAACGAGAGCCTCGGCGGGATCAATCGTTATGTGACCAAGGCGGAACAGTTCAGAACCTTTCTCAATTACCACGGGGAATACCTTTTCGATAAGAGCAATTTCAAGAGTTATCTGGACTTGAAAATTCAGCCCAAGGAAGACCGGTTTTATCTTCTCGGGGTCGTTTATGATCCGAGAGGGAGGCGCACGGATAAGGAAATCACGACGGGCGGGGTGACGACAACCCAGACAGAGTATGACAAGGGCGGCCTTCTCTTTGACGCCCAGCTCGGAAAGCGCTGGAAGGATCTGGCCCTCAGGGGCGGCCTCATGGAGTCGACGGGCGGGGTCGGGGTGGATTATTATATGTTCAACGACAAGTTTAAATTCAGTTTTGAGGCCTTTGATTTCGGCTCGGACCGCAATGCCCATCTGAAGGCATGGGCGGATTACCGGCTCTTCAAGCACGTGTATCTCTCGGCGGGATGGGACGATTTCATCAGCCGGCACGGCAACGCGTCTCTTTTTGGAGGCTTTTCAATACGCTTCGAGGACGACGACCTCAAATATCTCATGACCACGACACCGATACCGAAATAAGACGAAGTTGAGAAGTTGGGAAATTGAGAAGATGGGACAGGGGAAGCGATACCCCATGTCTGATTTTTTCATTGACATCTGAAAAATAATGATTATATTAACGCCAACTTAGACAGATTCATGCCAGAGGGTTTTCCCGGCGATGTCCTTCACTATGCCCCAGATATCCAAAGTGGCCGGTATTTTTTCCGAGGCGGAGATCCTTGTGGGCCGTTATTTCAGGCTGAGCCATAGGGATATGAAAGTCAATCGTTACGACGTCAAGACCCTGGTTCATCTCGAAGACCATGAAGTGGACAAGAGGGCCTTCGCCCATCTTTGCAAGTACTACTGCCAGAAGGGGAGGAATGCCGACTCGTCCGGCAGTTTCCATTTTTACCGGATCTGCCTCCAGGACGACAGGATTCTGGACGCTGTGGAGAGGGCGAAATCGTTTATAAAATTTTCGCCTCTCATGCTCTACATAGCGGCGCATGAGCTTGTGCATGTTATCCGGTTCAACCGGGGAGACAGCGATTTCGACGCGCCGCTGGAAGCGAAGAGAGTGGAAGAAGAGAAGGTGCACACCATCACCCGCAACGTGCTTCAGCCCGTGACCGGGCCGGATCTGGGTCTCGTCATCGATTGCTTCAGCAGTCAATACCAGATCGGTGACATCTTCAATTGATATAGATTTTGTCAGGAGGAGGTTTTTTGACATGCCCATATATGAGTATCAATGCAAGAGCTGCGGCAAGGTGTTTGAGGTCTTTCAAGGAATGACCGATTCACCGGTGAAGACCTGCCGTTTCTGCCAGGGTCCGATCAAGCGGCTCATTTCACTCTCCACTTTTCATCTGAAGGGTTCCGGCTGGTACGCGACAGATTACGGCGGAAAAAAGGCGCCGGCTGCCGAAATCCCGAAAGAAGAGACGGGGACGTCATCCGCAGTGAGCGAGGCCGGCAAAACAGAATCCCCTTCAGATTCAGCGACAACCGATAAGCCCTGAGGGTCAAAGGATTGAGGATGATGGTAAAAGGCGGCCTCAATAAGGAGAGCCGCCTTTTTGTTTTCAGGAGGTCCACGATGAAGAAAAGTGAAAGGGGGTCAGGACGGATGAAGCGGTGGTTTTTCTTGCTGATGGTCACGCTGGTTCTTTCCGGCTGCGGGCAGCTCGCCCGGGAATCGGAGTTCTGGGATCACAGCTCCATGTACAAGGATTGGGGGCATTTGTATTTCAGCATGGGCGGATACACGAATTGCGACGCGGAGGACATGTTGAAGTCGAAGCGGGACGGATGGTGGGGAATCACCATGCCCTGCGGCGCCATAGAGACCGCTACTCCCATTGTACAGAAGCAGAAACCGAAAGAGCCGCCCAGGGAAGAAGCGATCGCGCCGGAAAAGAAGGCTGATAAAAAGGAAGCCCCGGTCGAAAAGAAAAAGAAAAAAAAGAAGAAAAAAACAAAATCGAAAAGAAAAAAGACCGTGAATCAATAACCGGCCATGATAAATAAATTCATTCTGGCGTCCGCGTCGCCCCGGAGAAAAGAACTTCTTGAACTGGTTGGATTGGAATTCGATGTGGTTCCCGGTAATGTGGATGAAGCTTTCCATGAGACAGAAACACCACGGGACCATGTCATGAGGCTCTCCAGGGAGAAAGCGCTGGCTGTTATCGCGATGCACCCTGACGCCTGGGTGCTTGGCGCAGATACGATCGTTCTCGTAAGCGGTGAAATTCTAGGCAAGCCTCAGACAAAGGATGAGGCAAGAGAAATGCTCCGGAAGCTGAGCGGAAGAGCGCACAGGGTCATTTCCGGTTTTACCGTCTTGAAAAAGACCGGAGGAGCTGTTTTTACGGATGCCGTTGAGTCTACGGTGGTCTTCAAGAAGCTGTCGGCGGATGAAATTGAGTGGTACGTGGGGACGGATGAGCCCTACGACAAGGCGGGAGGATACGCGGCGCAGGGGATGGGGGCCTCTCTCATACGGGAGATTCGCGGTTCCTATACCAATGTTGTCGGTCTTCCTCTGTGCGAAGTCGTTGATGCGTTGAGGCAGATGGGCGCAGCGAAGATATGTTAAAGGGTGTTTCATGTCCGATGTGAGTGAAAATATTAAGCGTGTGCGCGAGGTGATCGCCGAGGCGGCGCTGAAATCCGGCCGCGACCCCTCGGCCGTTCGGTTGATGGCTGTGACCAAGACCGTCGATGATGAGCGCATCCTGGAGGCCATCCGGGCGGGTGTCGATATCATCGGCGAGAATTATGTCCAGGAAGGGAAAAGGAAGATCGAGAAACTCGGCAAGGATGTGGAGTGGCACTTCGTCGGCTACCTCCAGTCGAACAAGGCCAAATACGCGGTGAAGCTTTTTGACCTGATCCACTCCGTGGACAGGATCAGCCTCGTGCGGGAACTGGACAGGCGCTCGGGGAACGCGGGTTTGATCACGAAGATCCTCATTGAAGTGAACCTGAGCGGTGAAGAGACCAAGAGCGGTGTACAAAAAGGAGAAGCGGTCGCCCTGATCAGAGAAGCGGCCGCGCTGGATCACCTGTCCATCCTTGGGCTCATGACCATGCCGCCCTGGTTCGATGATCCGGAAGACGCGAGACCTTACTTCACGGCCCTCCGGGAGCTTCGGGACAGGGTCAGAGAGGAAAGGATCGGGAACGTGAGGATGGACGAGCTTTCCATGGGAATGACCGGTGATTACAGGGTCGCCGTGGAAGAGGGCGCAACCATTGTTCGTGTCGGAAGGGGCATTTTCGGAGAGAGACCGGCGCGATAAAAGCGGACGGGAATTACGCGAAGGGAAAACCCTTTTCTTTGAAGAGTTTCAGGCAGGCGTTCACGACCAGCGGATCGTAGAGAAAGCCCCTGTTCTGTGAAATCTCATCCATGGCCTCTTCAATTCCAATGGCCGCGCGGTAGGGACGGTGAGCGGCCATCGCGTCGATCACATCCGCCACACCTATAATCCGCGCTTCCATGAGAATATCCTTGCCGGTCAATCCGAGGGGATAACCCGAACCGTTCATCCGTTCATGGTGCTGGTATACAATCGTGGCGACGGGGTAGGGGAATTCTATGGTTTTCAATATATTGTATCCGACCTCCGGATGCGTTTTCATCATCTGGAATTCCATGTCGCTCAGTTTTCCCGGTTTGCTGAGAATTTCGGCGGGAACATAGATCTTTCCGATGTCGTGAATGATGGCGGACATGTGGATGGCCTGGAGCCTCTCTTCTGAAAGCCCCATTTCCTCCCCGATGGCCCGGGCGAGACGCGAGACCTGTTCCTGATGCCCGGACGTGTACGGATCCCTTGTTTCAACGATGACGGACATGGCTTGGACGGTGCTCTCCATCGTCTTTCTGAGCTTGTTCAGGCTCAGCCGGAGTTCTTCCGCCGCCTGCTTTCGCTCGGTGATATCCAGCGCGTTTCCAAATACCGCGGGTTCACCGTTGTGAGAGATGGGTGAAACGGAATCCATGATCCATTTGACATCTCCTTCTCGGGTCATGATTCGGTACTCAAAAGGGAAGTAGCGGCCGGTCTTCAGGATGGCCACGATTTTTTCTTTCACCGCTTTACGGTCCTCGGGATGAAGAAAGTCAAGAACATCCCGGCCCAGAAGATCTTCTTCACGGTAGCCGGTCAGTTTCTGGAGATAGGGATTGACGAATTGAAGCTTTCGATTCTGAACGATATAAAAACCTGTGTATGAGCTGTTCGCGACGTTGCGGTACAGATCCTCGACCTCTTTTCGCTGGGACTCCCTGGCTTCAAGCTCTCTGATTCTCTGGCGAAGAATCTCCAGTTCCAGGACAGGTTCGCTTCGGAGTGGCTTTTGAATTGTCATGCGGTTCTTCTCTTCGACCGTTTCAAATGATCTTTTACGCTTTTACAGGAGTCCTCATATCAGAAAAGAAAGACGGTTTCAAGCTTCATAAATCAGGCATTGCGCGCAAAGCGTCTATAGCGTCCATTGAAACCGTGAGGCGTGAAGTGTAAGGCGCAAAGTATAACTTCGTGACCCCTCCCTTGTGTTTCCTCCCGCTCCTCCAAAGGCGGACTTTCAGCAGGGGAGGGAATATTCCTGACTCGAACCCTTGACTCCTCTTCATCAGGCTGTTCAAAAACGTGTAGATGCAAGGCGCGCATGGTTCGACAAGCTCACCATGACAATTATTAGGAAGCCTGTCCTGAGCCTGTCGAAGTAAGGGGCGCAGCGCAGCATGCAGACGCCGTCCCCGCGAAAGCGGGGATGAGCGTTTTTCAACAGCCTGCTCTTTCTTATTCGGTCTTCCCCTTGTAAATAAACCGTTCAAAAAGGCGATGGAAGGGTGTCCAGTCCGATTCATCGTCATCGGCGTTTTCAATGAAACCCTGGAAGGCGTTGACCTTGGCGTCCATGTCGTCGATGTAATGGATCACGAGTGCCTCCACCGTCTTCGGTCTTTTGGGCGAGCCGTATTCGAGAACGCCGTGGTGGCTGAGGATGATGTGCCGGAGTTCCATGGCCAGCTGCTCGGGGAACTCGTCCATCTGGGCGATCCTGGCATCGAGCATCTCAACACCGAGAACAATGTGGCCGATCAGTCTCCCGGTGTCGGAGTATTCAATAAGAGGTTTGAAAGTGAGTTCGCGTATTTTTCCGATGTCGTGAAGGATGCCGCCCGCAATGAGGAGATCCCGGTTCAGCATGCTGTAGTGCCCGGCCACGCGGTCGAGGAGACGAAGTACGGACAGGGTATGCTCGAGGAGGCCCCCGATGTAGACATGATGAAACCCCTTCGCGGCCGGGGCCTGCTTGAAGCCGGCGACAATGGATGGGTCCTCGAAAAAGGACTCCATGAGTCTTTTCAAGTGGGGGTTCTTTATCTCTCCTATGAATGTCATGACGCCGCTGAACATCTCCTCGATGTCAAACTTGGAAGAGAGGGCGTATTCCCGGAGGTCCATCCCTTCATCCTCGGCCTTCCGGATATCCACAATGGAGAGCTGGATGAGATTTTTATAGCTTGCCGCCCGGGAATGGACGAGTACCACATCGCCTTTTCTGAAAAGCCTGTCCAGTTCAACGGCCCGGTCCCAGATCCTGCCTTCGATGTCGCCCGTCCTGTCTCTCAGGCGAAGGCTGAGGTAGGGGGCGCCCTTCTGGGAAAAGGCCATGTTCTTGTCAAGGACAAGAAACGTGTCGCTTACCCTGTCGCCCGCTTTGATGTCTTTCACATATATCCTTTTCACACATGCTCCTTTTTATCTTTTCTCTTTATCAGTGTCTCATCCTCCCAACTTCCCAACTTCCCAACTTCGTGCCCTTTCCTCTCTGTGTAAACTTTGAAAGATCCGTCCCTCACGTAGCCGACGAGTGTCATTCCCAGGTCGCGGCACAGGGCCACAGCCTTTGTGGTGGGAGCCGAATGAGAAACGATCACGGATACTCCCATCCTCCCGACCTTTGCGACGATCTCCGCGGATACCCGTCCCGTCATGACGAGAACCTTGCCGGAAGGATCCATGTTTTCCAGAAGCATGTACCCGCTCAGCATGTCAATGGTGTTGTGCCTGCCGACGTCCTCTCTCGTGATGATTATGCCCGATCCGCCGGCCAATCCCGAGCAGTGCGTTCCGCGGGTGGCCTCGTGGATTTGCGATGCCGCAAGAAGCTGATCCATCATTTTGAGGATGCTCCGGGACGTGAGCGTCATGTGCGCCAGGAGAGGCCCATCGGGAAGGACGCCTTTCCATCCCCGTTTCCCCCGGGCGCCGCTTGCAGCAATGGATGGGGCCGCCGGGATCAGGGGTTTCTTCACTGCTGCCGTAAGGTGAACCGCCGGATCGGACCCTTCCGCAACACGGATCCCTTTCAGGTCTTCCCTGGTGGTGATCATTCCCTCTGAACGGAGGTAGCCCACGGCCAGTTCGCGCAGGTGGATGCCCGCGCAGGCAATGGTGACGATTTTCTCTCCGTTCAAAAAAAGGTCGAGGGAAACCTCCCGGACGATATCCGTTGACGTACGGGTGAACCTTCCATCCTTGAAGATGCGGACTGCCTGCCGTTTCATTCCCGTCTTCGCACCCATTATCATTTCCTCTCACCGTCTCTCAGAACCCGGTGGTCGCCGACCCTGATGGTGAGTTTTGCCGCGTCGAAATATTCCATGAGCGAGATGATAAACTTTCTTGACAGCCCCGTCATGTCCTTGAAGGTTGCCGGTGTTGATTTTCCATCCCGGATGAGGAGGTTCCGATAGTCCTCTCGGAGCTTCCGGATGACGTCCCGATGATAGTACAGATCCTCGTCCACCTTGATCAGAATGCCTTCGCTGACCATGACCTTCAGGACGTTCCCGGCATCAGTGGCTTTATCTGCCAGCTTTTCAAAGATCTCTTTCACCGTGGGCGGAGCGAGTCCCGCCTCGAGGTATATGTGACGGATTCGTTCCCGGAGCACCTCAAGGTCCCCCTGGAGATTGACCCGGTGATCCGGAATCTGAATACTTTCCTTATTCACGGAGATCGTTCCCGCATTCTCCAGGTCGCGGATTGAAGCGTTGAAAAGCTTCGTATCAATGAAATCTCCCAGGGTCATTCGCAACTCCTCTTTGGACATTCCCGCCTTGAGGGGAAATTTCTCATGATAGGCCTTTATCGCCCCAAGAACCGTCTCTTGAAGGTCCTTGTATATGGGGAAGGAAACAACGCGCTGAGTTTCGCGGTCCCAGAGGAGGGCTTCTTTTCTGGAATACATCTCCTGAAGAATCCTGCCGGCCTGATTGGGATTTATTCCTGTCCTTACTGAGATCATGGGAGCCGTTATCCCTGCCAGGCCCGCCCGCCGGATGATCAGCGCCGCCCGGTCCGGGTCGCTCCCTTCCTGAAGGATTTTCATCTCTTCAATCACGGCCGGGTTATGACGCTTGTGTTTCCGGGGCAGGGGATCCAGGATCTCTCCTCCGCCGATGGTCCGGACGGGGGAATAGCTTCTCACAACGAAACGGTCTTTCGCCATGGCGGCAGAAGGAGACTCCAGAAGAATCTGGGCGCAACTCTCTTCTCCGGGTCCGATTTCATCCCGATCGAGCAGGATGATCCTTGCGATGACTTCGCTCGTACCTGTGTGGAACCTCACGAGGGCCCTGCTTTTCAATTTTCGGGCGGCTGAAGGAAGATAGGTCAGGCGCGCGTCAAACCGGGTCGCCGGTTCAAGGGCGCCCGGATGGGATAGAACATTACCTCGTTTGATGGTTTCCTTTTCGACACCCTGGAGATTGATGGCTGCCCGCTGGCCGGTAACCGCTGCTTCCGCGGCTTCGTTATGAACCTGGATTCCCCGGACCTTTGCTTTCATCCGGCCGGGATAGACCTCCACGGCTTCGCCGGTTTTGAGCATCCCCGATATCGCGGTTCCCGTGACCACCGTTCCAAACCCCTTCATGGTAAACACCCTGTCGATGGGGAGCCGGAAAATACCCGCATCGGGGCTTTCTTCAATCCCGGAGAACACGTCTTCGATGGCGGCAACCAGTTCCTGCAGTCCTGTATTCGTGACGACTGAAAGGGGAATCATGGGAGAACCTTCCAGAAAAGTCCCCCTGAGAAATTCGCGGATATCCTCCTGCACGAGAGAGAGCCAGTCTCCGTCCACGAGATCGATTTTTGTCAGGGCAACGATCCCCTTTTTCACGCCCAGAAGGGTGCAGATGTCAAGATGTTCCCGGGTCTGAGGCATGACGCCCTCATCGGCGGCGATGACGAGGAGCACCATGTCTATCCCCCCGGCGCCGGCGACCATGTTCTTGACAAAGCGTTCATGACCGGGGACGTCCACGACGCCGATCCGCTGTCCGCCCGGAAGCACAAGGGGGGCAAACCCGAGTTCAATGGTTATGCCGCGCTCTTTTTCCTCTTTCAGACGGTCCGTATCGATACCGGTGATCGCTTTTATAAGAGAGGTTTTTCCGTGATCCACGTGTCCGGCTGTGCCCAGGACAATATGCTTCATGAGGGTTTTCCTGATTGCGTGCGTTGTGGAAATCAGAAACAAAAAAGCACAACTACCTGATATTATTGAATATAATATTATTATCTTTCTTTTATTCCCGACTTTCCCATTCCGGCGTCCAACCGACCGAAAGATAGCAAAATCCTTAAATTTACACAACAAAAAACCATATTCCCTTCTTGAGGGGCTGAAAAAAGATTGTCATGGGGATTTACAGCATGGTAACCTCCGGCTTCTTTCGGCACGAGGACGGCAAGAGGCATGAGGATATTGGGTCTCGATTATGGCGACAGACGGATCGGTGTTGCGGTCTCCGATGAACTTGGCATCACGGCAAGGGGACTGGCCACGATCGTGCGCAAGGGCTTAAAGCGGGATCTGGATGAACTGGAGCGAATGATCGGGGCTTGCGGAGCCGAAAAAATCGTGATAGGGTTCCCCGTCCGTCTGGACGGGACGGCGGGAATCCAGTGTGAAAAGGTGGATCGTTTTATCCGGGCGCTGGAAAAGAGATTTACGCTCCCCGTGGAAAGATGGGATGAAAGCCTGTCGACCTGGGAGGCGGAAGAGATCCTCAGCGAAGCCCTCGTGAACAGGAAAAAAAGAAAAGCGGTGGTAGACAGGCTTGCCGCCAGCATCATTTTGCAGGACTATTTGAATAAACAGAAGAAAAACATAAGGAGTGAATAAAAATGACCATGATGATAAAAACAGTAAGTGAAAAGAAATTTCCAATTATCATGAGCGCCATTGCTTTTTCCCTGTTTCTTGTGGCCTCTTTCCTGACCTTCGTGAAAAGCCCCGTGGATCAGAACGATACCCAGGTCACCGTGGAGATTCCAAGGGGAGCCAGCTTCACCGCCGCCGTGTCCATTCTCAGCGATGCAGGTCTGATCAAGCACAAAGCCCTTTTTTATTCCCTGGCGAAACTGAAAAATGCGCAGAACCGCATTCGCGCGGGGGAGTATGAGCTGAGCACGTCCATGTCGCCGGCGCACATCCTTGAAAAGATGATCCGGGGTGAGTTTATGGAATACTCCGTAGCCATTCCAGAGGGTTTTGATGCGAAGAGGATCGCCTCGCGGCTGGCCGAAGACAAGCTCATCAATGTGGAGACCTTCATGAAGCTTACCCGGGACAGGACGTTTCTCTCATCTCTGGGCATAAGCGCTGACAGCGCGGAGGGATACCTCTTCCCGGACACCTATGCCTTCACGAAAAAAATGAGTGAAAAAGAAATCATAAGGATGATGGTCATCCGTTTTAAAGAAAAGGTGACGCCGGCGATGAAGAGGAAAGCGAAAGAAATAGGGCTTTCAGAACAGGAATTTATTACCTTGGCCTCTCTCATTGAAAAGGAGGCCAGACTCAAGAGCGAGAGACCGCTCGTATCAGCCGTTTTTCATAACCGGCTGCAAAAAGAGATGAAACTTCAGTGCGATCCCACCGCCGTCTATGGACTCAAGGGATTTGAAGGCAGCATCAAAAGAAGTCATCTGAGGAGGAAGACTCCCTATAACACCTATGTGATCAACGGCTTGCCCCCGGGACCCATCGCCAGCCCCGGCATGGAGTCCATGATGGCAGCCCTCTATCCAGCACCCGTCGACTATATCTACTTTGTGGCGAAAAATGACGGGTCCCACCAATTCTCTTCCAACCTGAGAAGCCACAATCAGGCCGTGTCAAGATATCAGAATAAAAAGAATTAATCGCAATTTTTCTACATTTTTTTCTTGACAAACATTATTTCTTTCTCTATCTTTCCATCATGGTGGAGTGAAGTGGATGATAGTGGAGGAATTTAGATGGATGTGTTCAGGGGGCATTACCATCATACCATAGACGGTAAGGGCAGGATCATCTTCCCGGCGAAACTCCGTGAAGTCTTTGCGCAAAAGTATGACAACCGGCTGGTGATCACCAACTGGGACGGTTATCTCATGGTCTTCCCTTACGACGAATGGCGGATCCTCGAAGAAAAGGTCATCCACCAGTCGCTCCTGAGAAAGGAAGTCCGGGCCTTTCAGCGCTTTTTCATGTCCGGTGCCGTCGACTGTACATTCGACAGCCAGGGAAGAATCCTGATTCCCCCGCCCCTGAGAGAATTCGCCAAACTCGAAAAGGATGTCGTCCTTGCTGGCATGGGCCGGGTGATCGAGATCTGGAGCAAGGAACTTTTTGAGGGGGCCACGGATCCCTCCAAGATCGACATCGACAAGTTCAGCGAATACATGGCCGATCTGGGCATCTGAGAAAAGCCGTAAGGAGGGTCGAGAACGTTGAACATGGGATCCTCCTATCATCAGCCGGTCATGCCGGAAGAGGTCATTCATTATCTCAAATGCGAATCCGGCGGCGTCTATGTGGACGGCACCGTGGGAGGAGGGGGGCACGCGCGCGAAATCCTGATCAAGACAGCGCCTGACGGCAGACTCATCGGGATCGACAGAGACGATGACGCGCTCGCCGAATCGAAGAAAACGTTAAAATCCTTTGGCGGCAGGGCGGAGCTCGTCAAGGGAAATTTTGCCGATCTGGCGGAAATCCTGTCAGAGCTGGGGATTGAACAGGTCAACGGAATACTTCTTGACCTGGGACTCTCATCCCATCAGGTGGACACGGCGGAAAGAGGTTTCAGCTTCATGTCCGACGCGCCCCTGGATATGCGGATGGATCAGAGCCGCGGCCTTGCCGCATACGACCTCGTCAATACCCTCTCGGAGAAAGAACTGAAGAGGATCTTTCGCGAATACGGAGAGGAAGTGATGGCGGGCAGAATAGCGAGGGCTATCGTGAAAAAACGCGAGGCGTCTCCCATCGAAAAGACAAAAGAACTTGCCGGGATCATCCTCGGCGCTCTTCCCCCTTCTCAGCGGCGGATGAGGATCCACCCGGCAACGAAAACCTTTCAGGCCCTGAGGATCGCGGTAAACGATGAGCTGACGAACCTCCATCGTGTGATCCGGGAGGGCATGGGATTTCTGAAAGAAGGCGGAAGGTTCGTCATCATTTCCTTTCATTCCCTGGAAGACAGGATCGTAAAGAATCAGTTCCGGTCATGGGAAAAGGGCTGCATCTGCCCGCCGGATTTTCCATTTTGCACCTGCGGCCGGAAACCCCAACTTAAAATCCTGACCCGGAAGCCGGCGCTGCCGGGCCCGGAAGAAATCGCGGCCAACCCTCGGGCGAGAAGCGCCAGGTTGAGAGCCGCCGTGAGGATTTGAATGACCCTGCTGACAAGAACGCTCCGACAGAAAATTTACATTGAAGACAGGGACAGGGCGGGAATCAAATATTCCTCCATAAGCGTTATCGTCATCGTTCTCATGGCCGCCAGCCTGGTTTTTGTCTGGTCCCACGTGCGCATGACAGAACTCAAATACAACATTGCCAAGGAAATCAGTATCAAGGAAAACCTGCTGGAGGAGAACAGAAAATTAAAGGTTGAAATCGCCACGCTCAAATCGCCGCAGCGCGTTGAAGCAGTGGCAAAAGGCAGCTTCGGGATGACATACCCGGAAAGGGAGCAGGTGATCTTTTTGAAATGACCAAGAAATCAAAAAAATGGTTGAGATTCAGGGTCATTACGCTTCTTTTGTTTTTTCTGATCATCTTCGTCGTTCTGATATCGAGAGCTTTTCAGCTGCAGATCATCACGGGCAAGACCTTAAAGGGACTTGCGCAGAAGCAGCATACAAAGACCCTTCCTCTCATCCCTGAAAGAGGCCTCATTCTCGATCGAAACGGGGAGAAGCTCGCCGCGAGCATTCTCATGGACTCCGTCTTTGCCGATCCCGCCAAGATCGCCGATTCTCAGAAAGTATCAGCCGAGCTCTCCGCCGTTCTGGGCGAAGACAGGAGAGCCATCCTGAAAAAGTTGACCACTTCCAGGCATTTCTGCTGGATATCCAGGCAGATATCTCCCGAACAGGCCCGCAGCGTCCATGCCGCCAATATCGAAGGGGTCTATCTGATCAAAGAGCCCAAGCGCTTTTACCCCAACAGGGAACTGGCCGGCCCGCTCATCGGCTTTGTCGGACGGGATGCCGAAGGGCTTGAGGGTGTGGAATTGAAATACGACAGGTATCTGAAGTGCCAGTCCGACAAGATGCTTTGGGGCCGCGATGCCAAGGGGAAGCGCCTTTATCTCAAGGAAAGCCTTGTCAGCGAAAAGCCCGATAAAGGCTACAATATATTGTTGACAATTGACAGTCGCATACAATATCTTGTGGAATCGCAAATGAAGGAGGCGATCAAGCGTACCGGGGCCAAAGGCGGGATGGCCATCGCGATGGACCCCCGGACAGGGGAAATCCTGGCACTGGTGAGCGAGCCCGGATTCAATCCCAACAGTTTTTTTAAGGGCCGTCCCGAAATGATGAAGAACAAGACGATTGCCGATTGTTTCGATCCCGGTTCAATCTTCAAGCCCTTTGTGGCCGCGGCGGCGCTTGAGGAAGGCGTGGCAAAGGAAGAAGACAAGTTTTACTGTGAAAACGGTGCCTACCGGATCGCGAATCGCACGATTCACGAGGCACAGAGAAAAAAATACGGGAACCTGACGTTCCGGGAGGTCATAAAATATTCAAGCAACATCGGATCCGTAAAAATCAGTCAAAGACTCGGCAAGGAAAAGTTTTACCAGTACATCAGGGATTTCGGCTTCGGCTCCAAGACGGGGATTGATCTTCCCGGTGAAATATCAGGACTCCTGAGGCCCTACCAGAGGTGGACCAATGTGGATGCGGCTACCGTCGCCTTCGGCCAGGGGGTCTCCGTGACAGCCATCCAGTTGATTACTGCCATGTCTTCCATCGCAAACAGGGGCGTTCTCATGAAGCCCTATATCGTCCGCGGTATTACGGATCAGAACGGACAGATGATCCAGGAATACAAGCC
Source organism: uncultured Syntrophaceae bacterium (assembly GCA_964464185.1). GTDB lineage: Bacteria > Desulfobacterota > Syntrophia > Syntrophales > UBA4778 > UBA4054. The sequence goes on from CAYXFF010000002.1 coordinate 23,859, forward strand.
CACGGCTGTCAGAAGGACTATTTCCGCAGCCACGGCGGAAAGGATGATTTCGATTCTCACGGATGTGGTGGGCGCGGAGGACGGCACCGGCAAGAGGGCCCGCATCGTGAACCTTGCTGTGGCGGGGAAGACGGGGACGTCGCAGAAATATGACTCAGGCAGCAAACGTTATTCGTCGGAACGGGTGAGGACGTCCTTCCTGGGATTCCTGCCGGCGGATAATGCTCGAGTCGCCATACTGGTCACGCTCGATGAGCCGAAGAGAGATAAATGGGGAGGGGTTGCCGCGGCCCCGGTCTTCAAAAACATCGGCGAGCAGATTCTGCGCTGTTATGACAGCAGGCCGGGCGATGGTTATATCATTGAGGAAAAGGAGATCCTGCCGCAGGAGAGGGGCCTGCGGCTCGTTGCGGCCGACACGCCGATCCCCCCGATGGTCCAGCCCGCGATCGCAGCGGTCGGTGATGCCGCGATGCCCGACTTCAGAGGAATGACGCTGAAAAACGTATTGAAAATCGCGGGTGAGAAGAGGATCGAGATCAGAGTTCTCGGGAGCGGCTGGGCGGTGACCCAGGATCCGGTGCCCGGCGCGAGCACAGGTGAAAGCGCAGTCTGCACCGTCCGTTTCAGCAGGGGCAATTGAAAGAACGAAGATGAGAAGATGGGACGACAAACAATCTTCCCTGTTACACTTTGCGCCTTACACTTCACGCTTTACGGCATTAATAATGCCCGCAGGCGGTG
>CAYXFF010000002.1:24702-28858 GCA_964464185.1 uncultured Syntrophaceae bacterium
CACTTTGCGCCTTACACTTCACGCTTTACGGCATTAATAATGCCCGCAGGCGGTGATGGTCAAAATTGATTGAGGGAGAGGCAGTGCGGTTAGCGGAGTTGTTAAAAGGACTGGATATCGTGCAAGTGGACGGTGACACCGCCGTCGATATCGCCGACGTCTGCTATGACTCGCGAAAGTGCCGCCCCGCATCGCTCTTTGTGGCTGTGCCGGGTCTCAAGGTCGACGGTCACGATTACATCGCTCAGGCCCAGGGCCTGGGTGCCAAAGCCGTTGTTCTGGAAAGACCCTGTTCCGTTCCTCCAGGGGTCACCGTGGTTCGTGTTTCGGACAGCCGCAGATCCCTTGGCGTTCTGGGAAAGAATTTTTACGGGAATCCCTCGCGCGGTCTCTGTATTGTCGGGGTCACCGGAACGAGCGGAAAAACCACCATTACCTATCTCCTGGAATCCATTTTCAGCGCGGCGGGATTCAAAGCCGGTGTTCTGGGGACGGTCAACTATCGTTTCGGCGGAAAGACGATGCCGGCGCCGAACACCACGCCGGAGTCTCTGGAGCTTCAGCGGATGCTGCGTGAAATGGCGGATGCCGGGGTTCAGAAAGTGGTGATGGAGGTTTCCTCGCACTCCCTGGAATTGAGGAGAGTGGACGATTGCGAGTTTGATATCGGCATTTTCACGAATCTTTCCCAGGAACATCTCGATTACCACAGCACGATGGAAGATTACTTCCTGGCGAAGCGGAGGTTTTTCGATACCCTTCTGGATGGGAGAAAAGACGGCCGAAAATACAGGATGATCGTCAATGCCGATGACCCCTGGGGGGGGAGACTGCTTCAGGAAGTTCAAGGGAAGGTTCTGACCTTTGCCATGGAAAAGACGGCTGACGTGTCCGCCGGAAAGGCTTCCTTTTCCGTGGAAGGGATTGAGGCAGAGCTGAAGACCCCCGGCGGCGCGCTTTCTGTTCGTTCGGCCCTGATCGGCAGATTCAATCTTTCAAATATCCTTGCCGCGGCGGCAGCCGCGTTCGCCCTTGATATTCCGGCGGAGTCCATTCGGGCCGGCATCGGGAATCTGAAAACCATTCCGGGCCGGCTGGAAAAGATCACCAGCCTGAAGGGACCTTCCGTTTTCGTGGATTACGCCCACAAGGAGGCGGCTCTCAGGGGAGTTCTGGAAAATCTGTCTCCCTTCAAAAAGGGCAGGTTCATCACCGTGTTCGGATGCGGCGGGGACCGGGACCGGCAGAAGCGGCCCCTTATGGGGAAGGCCGCCGTGACCTTCAGTGATCTCACGATTCTGACGTCAGACAATCCGAGATCGGAAGACCCCATGGAGATCATCAGGGAAATAGAAAGAGGAATCAATTCGGGCGTTGCGAGGAAACTTGAAACCAGCGACCTGAGCGATAGAGGAGAGAAGGGATACCTGATCATCCCGGACCGCAGGGCCGCCATCCATCTTGCCATCGGCATCGCGGGCCGTAACGACATGGTTCTCATCGCTGGCAAGGGCCATGAGACGTATCAGATCATCGGCAGCCGGACGGTTCCCTTCGACGACAGGACGGTTGCAGGGGAGGCGCTGGCCGCGAGGGGGCATTGAGAGAAAAACAGACACCTGTCCTGATGGCGGAGGATGTCCTGGCGGCAACGGGAGGCCGTCTCCTGAGAGGCGGACCGGCCGCGGTGTTTCATGGGATCACCACGGATTCACGGACCATGGTCCCGGGGAATCTCTTCATACCGCTCGTGGGGGAAACCTTTGACGGCCATGATTTCATCGGGGAAGCCCTGAGTGCGGGGGTTTCAGGGGTTCTGGTTCAGAAGGGAAGAGAAGAAAAGCTGGGCACGTCGCCCCATGAAGCGGCGGTGATTGTTGTCGCGGACACGCTGCAGGCGCTGGGAGATATCGCCCATTTCTGGCGTCAGCTCTTTCCCGTGCCAGTCATTGCCGTCACCGGCAGTTCCGGGAAGACGACGACGAAGGAAATGATCGGGCGGATCCTGTCCGTCAGCCGCAGGGTGCTCAAGAGCGAGGGGAACTTCAACAACCTTGTGGGTCTCCCGCTCACGCTTTTCAGAATGAACGGTTCCCACGAGGCGGCGATTCTTGAAATGGGCACAAACCGCAGAGGAGAGATCGGCCGCCTGACGGAAATCGCCCGGCCGGACGTGGGAGTGATTACCAATATCGGACCGGCTCATCTTGAGGGATTCGGTTCTCTCGAGACGGTGAGGGAGGAAAAGGGGGATCTCTTCCGCGTGATGGGAAACCGGGGGATAGCCGTCATCAACTGTGACGATGAGTATCTGGGTGTTCTCGCCCGGAGATGGAACGGGGAGCGGATCACCTTCGGTTTTGACAGGCGGGCTTTTGTCCGCGCGGAGCGGATGATCGGGAAGGAAACGGGACGGACATCCTTCACCCTGAAGATAGGAGAACTGACCCGGGATATTTCCCTGGCGACCGTGGGAGAGCACAACGTGAGAAACGCCCTCGCGGCGGCGGCGGCGGCCTGGGCGACGGGAGCGGACATGAAGGCCGTCGAAATGGGGCTTGAAGCATTCGCGCCTGTTACCGGGCGCATGACGATTCGCCATCTGAAAAATGGGGCCTTTCTGATCGATGACAGCTACAACGCCAATCCCGCGTCGGTGAAGGAGGCCTTGAAGACGCTGAAAAGCCTGAAGGGAACGCACCGGGGGATCGCCGTTCTGGGGGACATGCTCGAACTCGGCGACAAGGCCGCGGAGCTGCACGAAGAGACAGGGAGAACGGCCGCGGATACCGGCGTGGATATTCTTTTCCTGAAGGGCGCCTTTTCACGGCGGGTGGCCGCAGGAGCCATGGAGCGGGGTTTCCCGGAAGGGCGGATATTCTTTTCCGGAGAGCCGGAAGAAATTGCGGCGTATCTCAAGACCCATCTGGGCGAGGGAGAGTGGGTCCTCGTCAAGGGTTCAAGAAGAATGAAAATGGAAGAGGTAGGAGAGGCCGTCATCCAAAGCATCGGTCTTTACGAAGAGCCCGGAGGCGCGGGTTCCGCCATTGCAGGCGATTAATATATTTTAGAGGTGTCCGGCATTGATTTATCATCTCCTGTATCCGCTGCACGATCTTTTTTCCGTGTTCAACGTCTTCCGGTATATTACCTTCCGGACAATCTACGCGACGATCACGGCGATGGCCATCGCCTTTCTGCTGGGCCCCTGGCTTATTCGAAAGCTTCAGTCCCTGCGCATCGGACAGCCCATCCGGGAGGATGGTCCGAATTCCCATCTCACCAAGCAGGGAACGCCGACCATGGGGGGCATCCTCATTATTTTCTCTGTCGTGACCTCCACGCTCCTGTGGGCGAATCTCACGGTGGACTACGTGTGGCTTGTTCTCCTGGTCACCGTCGGATACGGGCTCATCGGCTTCGTGGACGACTACCGGAAACTCGTCAAGGTAAACAGCAAGGGCATACCGGGGATAGCAAGGCTGGCGGGCGAGATCGCCATAGCCCTTTTTGTCGGCGTCGTTCTCTATGTGAAGCCGAGCTTCAGCTCCAATATCGCCCTTCCTTTTTTCAAGACGATTCTGCCCGACCTGGGGTGGGGCTACGTGATCCTTTCGACCTTTATCATCGTGGGGGCGGCGAACGCGGTCAATCTTACGGACGGGCTGGACGGACTGGCCATTGGTCCTTCCATCATCTGTTTTCTCACCTATCTTTTCTTTGCCTATTTCGCGGGGAATATCAAAATATCGGGATATCTCCAGATTCCTTACGTGGCGGGAACGGGGGAGCTTGCCGTTTTCTGTGGGGCCATGGCCGGAGCGGGCCTCGGTTTTCTCTGGTACAACACTTACCCGGCCCAGATCTTCATGGGCGATGTGGGTTCCCTTTCTCTGGGAGGGGCGCTGGGGACGCTGGCCATCGTTACAAAACAGGAGATTCTCCTTGCCATTGTGGGCGGGATCTTCGTCATCGAGACGATCTCGGTCATCTTCCAGGTGGGGTGGTTCAAAATGTCGAATGGGAAGCGCATTTTCAGGATGGCACCGATCCATCATCACTTTGAGTTGAAGGGCTGGGCGGAGCCGAAGGTGATCGTGCGGTTCTGGATCGTGTCCGTGATCCTCGCCCTCGTGGCGATCAGCACGCTGAAACT
>CAYXFF010000002.1:28958-38383 GCA_964464185.1 uncultured Syntrophaceae bacterium
ATCGGTATGGGAAAGACGGGCGTGGCCGCTGCCGGCTTTCTCCTCGGACGAGGTGCCGAAGCCGTCCTGACCGATGAAAGACCCCTGGCGGAGTTCAAAGAGGCTCTCGGAAGCCTTGGGGGCCGCTGCGAAACGAGGCCTCATGAAGCCGGCGCCCTTGCCGGCATCGATCTCATCATCCCCTCTCCGGGGGTTCCGCCGGCCAACGTGATTCTGGAAGAGGGATTCAAGCGGGGCATTCCGATTCTGAGCGAGGTGGAGGTCGCCTCCCGATTTTTGAAGAAACCCATGATCGCCATCACGGGCACAAACGGAAAGACGACAACCACAACCCTTCTGGGCCGTGTCCTTGCTGAATCGGGCAGAAAAGTCTTTGTGGGCGGGAATATCGGAGATCCTCTGATCGGTTACGTGAACGGCTCCCAGGCCGACGATATCGCCGTCGTGGAAGTCAGCAGCTTTCAGCTCCTCTACACGGAGCAATTCAGGCCTGGCGTGGCGATCCTGCTGAACACGACGTATGATCACATCGATTACCACGGAAGCTTTGAGGAGTATCGAGCCGCAAAGGAAAGGATTTTCATGAACCAGGAAAGCGGCGATCTTGCGGTTCTCAACGCGGATGAGCGCGCATCGCAAACGCTGGCCGGGCGGATACGGGCCTCTGTTCGTTTTTTCAGCTCACGCTCAAACGTCACGAACGGCATTTTCCTTAACGGGGATGTGCTGCGCCTCCGAGATTCCGGGAAGAAAGAGGAAGCCTATCCGCTGGAGATGATCCGGATTCCAGGGGTCCACAACATGGAAAACGTCATGGCTGTTATCCTGGCTGCGAGATTCTGCGGCTGTCCTCACGATGCGATCGTCCGCGCGGTCAGGGCTTTCAGGGGGATTCCGCACCGGATTGAATTCGCGGGAGAAAAAGCAGGGGTGGCTTTTTATGACGATTCGAAAGGAACAAACGTGGGCGCGGTGATGCGCGCTCTGGAGAGCTTTTCGAAGCCGACGATTCTGCTTCTCGGCGGGCGTGACAAGGGAGGGGATTTTGAGAATCTCGCGACCCTCCTGAAGGAGAAGGTGAAGGAAGTGGTTCTGTTCGGAGAGGCTGGGGAGCGGATTCGCGAAAAGATCGGCGGGATGGCCCGGACATCTCTCTCGCCGACCTTGAAGGAGGCCGTCGCCCTGGCATACGGCCGCGCCGCCCGAGGCGACGTGGTTCTTCTCTCTCCCGGGTGCTCAAGCTTTGATGAGTTTTCAGGCTACGCGGAACGAGGACGGGTATTTCAGGAAACCGTGAAGGGGCTCCCCGATGGCTAATCTGTCCAGATGGTCTCTCATCATGGAAAAGGGATCGCAAATGGCGGTCATCATCGCCACGCTGAGCCTGGTCACATTCGGTGTGGTCATGATTTACAGCTCGAGTTCCATTGTCGCCATGGATCGTTACGGAGACGAATACTACTTTCTCAAAAAGCAAATCGCCTTTGCCGTCATCGGCGTGCTTCTCATGTTTGTCCTTTCCAATCTCCGATATGAAACGCTCAAAAAGGTCGCCTATGCGGCGATCGCTCTTTCCGTCGTCCTGCTCGTTCTGATCCTGATTCCTCCCATCGGCGTGAGGAAAGGCGGCGCGACCCGATGGCTCCGCCTCGGATTCATTTCCTTCCAGGTGTCGGAGTTCGTGAAAATCGCGCTGGTCCTTTTCATGGCCCACTTTCTCTCGAAGAAGATCGCCCACATCAAGGAATTTGTCAAAGGCATGCTCGTTCCCCTCGTGATCACTTCCCTGATCATGGGGCTCATCATGCTGCAGCCCGACTTCGGCACGGCGATCATCATCGCGCTGATGCTCATGGGCATGCTCTATCTGGCGGGGGGCCGCATCCTGCACCTCTCGGCGCTGACCGTTCCTTTCATCGCGGGGGCGGTTGTTCTCGTGATGATGAAGCCGTACCGCCTGCAGCGGTGGCTGACATTTCTTGATCCCTGGAAAGACGCCAGCAAGTCGGGGTTCCAGATCATCCAGTCCTGGATATCCTTTGGCTCCGGAGGAACGTTCGGCGTCGGCCTGGGAGACGGCATGCAGAAGCTGTTTTACCTTCCCGAGCCTCACACGGACTTCATTCTGTCCGTGGTCGCCGAGGAAGTCGGTTTCATGGGAGTGGCGGTTGTGATTGCGCTCTTCATCGTACTGGTCTTTCAGGGATTCGTGATCGCCTTCAGGGCCGCGGATCTCTTCGGGACGCTCGTGGCCGCGGGACTGACGATGCTCATCGCCCTCGAAGCCTCCATCAATATCGCTGCGGTCGTCGGGTTGATTCCCACGAAGGGGCTGGCGCTCCCCTTCATGAGTTACGGGGGGTCCTCTCTCGTGATGAGTCTGGCTGCCGTGGGGATGATCTTGAGCATCGCGGCATCGAAGAGGTGAAGGGGCGGGGAACCCGGATATGAAAATGGTCATAGCGGGCGGCGGCACAGGCGGGCATCTTTTTCCCGGGGTGGCCATCGCGGAAGAGTTCCTGAAGCGGGATAAAGAGAACGGCGTTCTTTTCATAGGCACGGAGAGAGGATTGGAAGCGAGGGTCTTGAAAGACCTGGGATTCGAGCTCCGGTTCATTACGATTGAGGGCGTCAAGGGGAGAGGCCTGAGGTCTCTCGTGGCACTCATCAAGATTCCCTGGAGCCTGCTGCAGTCCTTCGGCATTATCCGGTCTTTTTCTCCGGATGTGGTGATCGGTGTCGGAGGGTATGCCTCGGGACCGGCGGTGATGGCGGCCTGCCTCATGGGGATCCGGACGGCCATCGCGGAACAGAATGCTCTTCCCGGCGTGACGAACAGGATTCTCGCGAAATTTGTCCGGCGGATATTTGTGAGTTTCTCGGAATCCCTGAAATGGATGCCGCCGGGGAAAACGGTCGTTTCAGGGAATCCCATCCGGTCGGGATTTTTCGAAACAGGGAGTGGCAGCGGGAAGGCCGAGGGCCGCTTTACTGTCCTCGTTTTCGGCGGGAGCCAGGGCGCTCACCGGATCAACGAAGCGGTCAAGGATGCCCTGCCCCATCTGGAAGAATGGAGGGACCGTCTCCGGTTCATCCACCAGACGGGAGAGAAAGATGTCGAAGACGTGGAGGGGGCCTACCGGGAGCGGGGAATGGACGCGGGGGTTTTCCCTTTCATCCGTGACATGGTTTCGGCCTACAGCACGGCGGATCTGCTGATCTGCCGGGCCGGCGCGACGTCCATCGCGGAGATCACGGCATGCGGGAAGGCGGCGGTCTTCATCCCTTTTCCCTTCGCCGTAAACGATCACCAGACGGGGAACGCCCGGGTCCTCGTGGAGGCGGGGGCCGCCGAGATGATCGTGGAAAAGGATCTTGACGGCGAAAAGCTCGCCCATGTCATTCGGAGATTGAGCGCGGACCCGGCCCGCCTCAGGGCGATGGAGGAGAAATCGCGAAGCCTTGGAAATCCGAGGGCCGCCGCGGACATCGTGGATGCCTGCATTGAGATGGCGAAAAAGCAGTGAACAGTGAATAGTGAAAGAGTGAATAGTAAATAGCGGGAAGACGAGCGAGAGATGAGGAATAACAAAGAGAGAGATTTGATGTACCGCAAGGTCCGGGAGATCCATTTTGTCGGGATCGGCGGCATCGGCATGAGCGGGATCGCGGAGGTGCTTCTGAACCTCGGATACAGGATCAGCGGATCGGACCTGAGCGAATCGGATATCACCCAGCGGCTCTCATCCCTCGGCGCCAGGATCTGCATGGGGCACGACGCCTCGCACGTGGGCTCCGCGCATGTGGTGGTGACTTCCACGGCCGTGAAAGAGGACAACCCCGAGGTTCTGGAAGCTCACAGGAGATCGATACCCGTCATTCCCCGGGCCGAAATGCTGGCGGAACTCCTGAAAATGAAATTTTCCATCGCCGTGTCCGGAATGCACGGCAAGACCACGACCACGTCCATGGTATCGACCGTCCTGGCCCACGGTGGCCTCGACCCCACCATGGTGATCGGAGGAAAGCTGGCCAGCATCGGGAGCAACGCCAGGCTGGGGGATGGAGAGGTCATCGTCGCCGAAGCCGATGAAAGCGATGGGTCTTTTCTGAAACTCTCGCCGTCGATTGCCGTTATCACAAACATCGACCTCGAACACATGGACTATTACCGGGACATTGAACACATCAAGGACGCCTTTCTCCAGTTTGCCAATATCGTTCCTTTTTACGGCTCCACGATCCTCTGCCTTGATGATGAGCATGTGAAGGAGATTTTGCCGAAGATCAAGAGAAGAACCATCACCTATGGCCTCACGGATCCCGCCGATTACCAGGCGACGGACATTGTCTTTCAAGGGGCTTTATCGCGTTATAAGCTCACCCACCGGGGAGGGATGCTCGGTGATGTGACGCTCAATGTCCCCGGTTTGCACAACGTATACAACTCCATGGCCACGATCGCCGTGGCCCGGGAGCTCAATCTCGATTTTTCCGTCATTCAGGAAGGGATGAAGGCCTTCGAAGGTGTGCACCGCCGGCTCGAGATCAAGGGGAAGAGGGACGGCGTTCTCGTGGTGGATGACTACGGCCATCACCCCACGGAGATCCTCGCGACCCTGGAGGCGGCGAAGCAGGTATGGAAGGGGCGCCTCATCGTTGTCTTCCAGCCCCACCGCTATACCCGGACCCGGGCGCTTTTCAAAGAATTTCTGGGAGCCTTCGGGGACGCGGACGTGCTCATCCTCACCGACATTTACGCGGCGAGCGAGCGGGAGATCGAGGGGGTTCACGCCTCAAAACTTTACGAGGGAATTCGGAACGGCGGCCACGGTAACGTCACCTATGTCTCGAATTTTGACGCTATCGTGGACCGTCTCCTCGAGATCGCGAAGCCGGGAGACGTGATCATCACGCAGGGCGCGGGAAACGTCTGGAAAATAGGAGAAGAGTATCTGAAAAGAAAGTAAGCAGTAAGCAGCAAAAAAAACAGGTGAAGAGTGGATAGGATAAAAAAGAAAGCGGGCAGCAAGGGAAAACAGGTAAACGGTGGACAGCAAACGGTAAACTTTAAAAAACAGAAAAGGAGACCGTAGACCATAGGCAGAAAAATAGTGGACATAAGAACAAAAAACAACGGGATATCAGGAACGAGGGTTTTGACTGTTCACTCTTCACCATTAACAGTTCACCAAATGTGAAGTTGATTTCTATGGACGATCTGTCGTTGAAAGAAAAATTGAAGGAGCTTGTCTCCGGCGAGGTTCTTTTTGATGAGCCCATGAGCCGCCACACCTCCATCGGGGCGGGCGGGAAGGCCGATGCTCTCCTTTTCCCAGGGAACAGAGAGGAACTCGCGCGGATCATTGCCTGCCTGAGGGAGGCCGGAACGGCTTACATGCCCGTGGGCAACTGCACCAACCTCATTGTCAGGGACGGCGGCTTCAGGGGCGTGCTGATCTCCCTCAGAGACCTGCGGGAAAAGGGCATCCGGTCCGGTGAAGGCGGCGTCTGTCTTTATGCCGAGGCGGGTGTTCCTCTTTCCGAGATCGTCCATCTCTCCGTCGAGGAATCCCTGACCGGGATGGAGTTCTGCGCGGGAATTCCCGGCACGGTGGGCGGAGGCGTGAGGATGAACGCCGGGGCGTATGGCCGGGAGATGAAGGACATCGTGAAGGGCATCACCCTGATCAATGGAACCGGACGGGCACGGTCCGTCGACCGGGAGAAGCTCCGGTTCGCTTACAGGAATCTCGACCTGCCGGAAGATACGGTCGTTGTCCGCGCGGAATTTCTGCTTCAGAAGGGGTCGAAGGATCAGGTGAGATCGAAGGTGAACGAGATCGTTGCCATGAGAAAAGCAAAACATCCCCTGCAGTACCGGAGTGCCGGGTCCGTGTTCAAAAACCCGGGAACGGTTCCGGCCGGGCGCCTGATCGAAGAAGCGGGTCTCAAGGGATCTCGAATCGGTGATGCCGTGGTTTCGGAAGAGCACGGAAATTTCATCGTCAATGCGGGGACGGCCAGGGCGGGAGATATCATCGCCCTCATCGAGCGGGTCGAAAAGCAGGTCTTTCTGAAACGGGGCATCCGGCTTGAAAGAGAAGTGAAAATCATCGGAGAAGAGGAATAGCAGACCATGATGTTCAGCACAAAGAAGGGTTTCAAGGCGTTCCTGGAAACCAGGAGAATCAGGCTGAAAAGAAAATCGGGGAAAATCGCCAGGGAGATGGTCGCGGTTTCCATTCTTCTGGGTGTGGTTCTGGTCACGGGAGCGCTCATGGTGTTTTCTTACAACTATGTCCTCAGCTCCTCTTATTTTCACCTTGAAAAGGCCATCGTGAAAGGGTGTGAAAAGACTACAGAGAAGGATGTGATCTCCGTTTCGGGCATCAAGCCCAACCAGAATCTCCTGGCCATAAGCATGGAGGGGATTGCCCGGAAGGTCCGGACCAACCCATGGGTCGAAGATGTCTCTGTCGTTCGGGAGTTCCCGAACCGGCTGATCATTGAAATCCGGGAGAGAAAGCCCGTCGCTCTCGTGAAGAGGGATGACAGCCTCTTCTTCATGGACGGGGATGGACTCATATTCAAGAAACTCGAAGGGGAAAGCACAAACCTTCCCGTTCTCACGGGATGTTCTGAAAACGGAAAGGACGACACGCTGCTCATCCGGAAGTCCATCGAGCTGATCGATTTTCTCTCCGCCTCGAAAAGCTTTCCGCAGATCAGAAACGTCTCCGAGATCCACAGCGATGAAAACATGGGCTTTTCGCTGTTTCTTGACAGCGGCCTGTGCCTTCATATCGGTTTTGGAGATTATGAAAATAAATTGAATCGGCTGAAGCCCATCATGACGGACCTGACGAGAAGGAATCTGGATCAGGGGTTTCTTTTGATTGATCTGCACGATCCCGGCAAGATCACCCTGCAGAGAAAGGATATTCCGGGATTCTCAAGGCCGGCCAGGGGATTGAAGACATGAAAAATGGTTTCGAGTCTCGAAACTCTAAACGCTTTTAGATGGGGGATGGAATGGGGAAGAAAGGAAAAATGATCGTCGGGCTTGATGTGGGGACGACCAAGATTTGCGCCATCGTCGGCGAAATGACGGACACCGGGATTGACATCATCGGAATCGGTTCCTGTCCTTCCGAGGGATTGAGAAAAGGGGTCGTGGTGAATATCGACAACACCATGGACTCTATCAGGAAAGCCGTGGACGAAGCGGAAAGCGCGGCGGAATGCGACATCCGGCGCGTCTATGCCGGTGTCTCGGGGGGCCATATCAAGAGCTTCAACAGCCACGGGATCGTTGCCGTCAGGGGAAGCGAGGTCGAGAGCGCCGACGTGCAGAGGGCCATCGAAGCGGCGAAGGCCGTGAAAATGCCCACGGACCGGGAGGTCCTCCATATCCTGCCCCAGACCTATGTCGTCGATGATCAGGACGAGATAAAAGATCCCATCGGGATGTCCGGCGTGCGGCTGGAAGTCAAGGTGCATATCGTGACCGGCGCCGTGACCTCGGTGCAGAATATCGTCCGCTCCGTGAACGGTGTGGGGCTTGATGTCAATGAAGTCATTTTGGAACAGCTGGCCGCGAGCGAAGCGGTTTTGAGTGCCGATGAAAAGGAGCTCGGCGTGGCTCTCGTGGACATCGGCGGCGGGACAACCGATATCGCCGTTTTCTCTGAGGGCAGTGTCAAATACACGGCCGTTCTGCCGCTGGGCGGGAGTTACGTGACCAACGACATCGCCGTCGGATTGAGAACACCTGTCACCGAAGCGGAGAAGGTCAAAATCAAGTACGGCTGCGCCTGCACGCCCATGATCCCCCAGGACGAGATGATCGAGGTGCCCAGCGTGGGCGGGCGGGAACCCAGACGGGTGTCGCGTCAGGTCCTGGGCAGTATCATAGAGCCCCGGATGGAAGAAATCCTCAACCTCGTCTGCCGTGAGATCGTCAAATCCGGGTACGAAGAGCGGTTGGCCGCGGGTATTGTTCTCACGGGCGGAACGGCCATTCTGGAGGGAATCACGGAACTCTCAGAGCAGATATTCAATATGCCTGTGAGGCGGGGCATTCCTCACGGGGTAACAGGTCCGGTTGACGTGAACAGCCCCCTTTATGCCACGGGCGTCGGGCTGATCTTATACGGAAGCAGGCATTTTTCCCGAAACGGGAAGAGCGAAAAAAATTATCCAAAGTTCTGGCGAAAAGGGAAGAAATGGCTTTCAGATTTCTTTTAATTTAAAAGGAGGGGACGCTCATGATTGAACTCTACGATGAAAACGCAGACAGATCCGCAAAGATCAAGGTGGTTGGCATCGGAGGCGGAGGCTGCAACGCGATCAACACCATGATTTCCTATAACCTCACCGGTGTGGATTTCGTTGCCGCCAACACGGATGCCCAATCTCTGAAAACGTCGTTATCGCCCGCCAAGGTTCAGCTCGGGGCCGAGGTCACAAAAGGACTCGGCGCCGGATCGGATCCCGAGATCGGGAAACGGTCGGCACAGGAATCGGTGGACCTGATCCGGTGCGTATTGAACGGACTGGACATGGTTTTCATCACTGCCGGCCTGGGAGGCGGGACGGGGACTGGCGGAGCGCCCGTTGTGGCGGAGATCGCCAAAGAAATGGGAGCGCTCACCGTCGCCGTCGTCACGAAACCTTTCCAGTTTGAAGGGAAGAAACGCGAGAGGCAGGCGGAACACGGAATCGACGAGTTGAGGAAGATCGTGGATACCCTCATCGTCATTCCCAACCAGAGGCTCCTGAGCATGGGCGGCAGAAACATGTCGCTCCTGGAGGCCTTCAAGAAGGCGGACGATATCCTCTACCAGGCTGTGAAAGGCGTCTCGGATCTCATCATGATTCCGGGCTACATCAACCTCGATTTTGCGGATGTGAAAAACATCATGGCGGAGATGGGTCTGGCGCTCATGGGAACCGGAATCGCGAGAGGGGAGAACAGGGCCGTTGAGGCAGCCCAGAGGGCCATCTCGTCGCCGCTCCTTGAGGACAACTCGATTCAGGGGGCCCGGGGCGTCCTGCTCAATATCACCGGCGGACCCGATATGACTCTCTACGAGATCAACGAGGCCTCATCCCTGATCCAGGCGGAGGCCCACGAGGACGCCAACATCATCTTCGGAACCGTTGTGGATGAAAGCATGGAGGATGAGATACGCATCACCGTCATTGCCACCGGCTTCGATGAAAACGGGACGAAGAAAAAGGCCGCGTCCAATGTCGCTCAGCTCAGCGGCTACAGGAGGGAAGACCTCTCAACGCCCGCCTTCATCAGGAAGAACAAAGCCGGGGGTGAGAGCCCGAATGTGATCAAGATGGGCGTCATCGATGACACGGAAGACGCGGACCTGGAGGTCCCTGCGTTCCTGAGAAAAAAGGCAGACTGA
>CAYXFF010000002.1:38483-44911 GCA_964464185.1 uncultured Syntrophaceae bacterium
CTCTACCCTCCGGAGGACCCTCCTTCCCGATCCCCGGGGTGCGCTCATCTTCATCCCGGGGATCACCCCCTCCCCATGTTCAGCCGGATTTTGAATTGCTCTTCAGATTAAAATGGATCTCAAAGGAATTGAACAAATCCAGATATTGTTCAACGTAACGCGTGAGTAAAAAACGGTTGGCGACATCGGCATGGGCCTTCTGGCCCATCTTTTCTCGAAGCTTTGGGTCCTTCACCAGCCGCACGATCCGGGAAGCCGTTTCCTCTATGGAGGAGACCAGGAATCCGTTCACGCCGTCCTGAATCTGGTAACGTATCCCGCCCACATTTCCGCCGATCACCGGAGTGCCTTTCCACATGGCTTCGGCGACCGTCAGACCGAATCCTTCGCGAATGGATTTCTGCAGGACAACCGCCGCGCGCCGCTGAAGGGTGTTGACCAGAGCGGTATCATCGCCGTTGGGCAGGATCATAATCCGCTCATCGCGGGATTTGACCAGGGCTTCGTAAATTTCGGCGCCTTCAGGATCATCCGACGCGAAATTGCCGAGCAGAACGAGCGTGCAGTCCACTTCTTTCCTGGCCAGCTTGAAGGCTTCGATCACGCCCTTTGGATCCTTCCATGGATCAAACCTGGACACCTGCACCACAAGGGGCAAATCCGTCGGGATTTTGTAGTGCGACAGTCTTTCATCCATTTCGTGATCGTTCAGTTGGCGGTTTTTTGTCGTGAAAGGGTCAATGGCCGGCAGAAAAAACAACTGCGGTATCTTCAATTTCTGCGCGTATTCCGGGATGCTGAAGATGGCGGCGTCATATTTTTCAATGTAAGGGAGCAAATAGTTCCAGAGGTCCCGGTTCGGATTGGACAGATCGATATGGCAGCGCCAGACCCAGGGGGCTCTCTTCTTGTAGTGGCGGATGAGCGGCAGTGGCTGCGGGTCGTGCACGATGATCAGGTCATGATCCAGGTGATTGCGGATGGAATTTTCATAGATGACGTTTTCATAGATCTTTTTTTTGATCGTCGTAAACTTGAACCCCATGCCCTGGAGGGCATTATGCATCTTCTTGGTGATGCCGAAGAAGTCCGGCGAGCCCTGAATAACCCGCCAGCCCGTTTTGATCCCCAACCCGTTCATCAGCAGCGTCACGGATGACAGCAATTCGGCCACCCCGCCTCCGTAATAGGTCGAGTTGATGTTGCTCACGTGAAATCCCCGCAGGGATGCGGCTTTGGAGAGAATGCGTTCGATGGTCTCCTCCCCGGCAAAGGGGGCGTAATCCTGTACCTGAACCAGCCTATAATTCATAACGAACCTCTCATAAATTGTCAGATGGTGTTTGTGCCCGACCGGAGTCTGCAGGCCGTACAAGTTTCCATTTGTTAGAAATTAATATTAAGTTGATTATGTTGTCAAATAAAATAGTGGTCACTAAATTATATTGACATATTATTTTATTCATATAGACTGGTAGAAATTTCAACGAGGTTTTCTGAGAGTAGAGATGGCGTCTGGTATGAAGAGAGTGCTGGTGAACTTGAACGGTTTTGAAGCCCTGTCGCTGGGCCTCGCACTCCTTTGCCTTTCACTTCATACCCGATGCCCGTCGTTTTTAGGTAAACCTTAGAACCACACACATACAGATTACTTAAAGGCCATGGGCTCAAAAGCCCATGGCCTTTTTATTTTTACTGATGTGAAAGGAGGACAAAATGGAATCAAAAAAGGAGAGGATACTGATCTTTGACACCACCCTCAGAGACGGCGAGCAGTCACCGGGGGCCAGCATGAATCCCGATGAAAAACTGCGGATTGCCCGGCAGCTCGAAAGGCTGGGGGTGGATATCATCGAGGCCGGGTTTCCCGTTGCCTCCGACGGAGATTTCGAGTCGGTCCGTCAGATCGCCAATGAGATCAGGGGCGCTCAGATCGCCGCGCTCGCCCGGGCGAATTGGGCGGATATTGACCGGGCCTGGGAGGCGATCAAAGGGGCGGCCAACCCGCGGATTCATACCTTCATCTCCTCGTCCGATATTCATTTAAAGTATCAGCTGAATAAAACCAGGGAACAGGTGCTGAATGAGGCCTGTGACGCCGTGGCCCACGCGTGCCGCTATACGGCCAACGTCGAGTTTTCACCCATGGATGCCACGAGGACGGACAGAGACTTCCTCTGCGAGATGGTCGAGGCAGTGATTTCTTCCGGAGCGAAAACGGTGAACATACCGGATACCGTGGGCTATGCCATTCCCAGCGAGTTCGGTGAATTGATCACCCATCTATTCAAGAGGGTCAAAAATATTTCCCAGGCCGTCGTCTCGGTTCATTGCCACAATGACCTTGGCCTCGCGGTGGCCAATTCCCTTGCTGCGGTAAAAAGCGGGGCAAGGCAGGTGGAATGCACCATCAACGGAATCGGTGAGAGGGCCGGCAACGCCGCCATGGAAGAGGTCGTCATGGCCCTGGAAACGAGAAAAGATTTCTTCGGATTTCAAACCGGCATCCGGACGGAGCACATCTATCAGGTGTCGCGGCTTTTGACCCAGATCACGGGAATTCCTGTCCAGCCGAACAAGGCGATTGTAGGCGCCAACGCGTTTGCCCATGAATCGGGCATTCACCAGGACGGCCTGATCAAGGAAAAAATCACTTACGAGATCATGACCCCTCAGTCGGTGGGCGTACCGGAGACCCATATAGTCCTTGGCAAGCACTCCGGCCGTCACGCCATCCATGATCATATCAAAAAGATGGGATACACCCTGACCGGCGCGGAGGTGGGCAGGGTCTTCACCCGCTTCAAGGAGTTGGCGGATGTCAAGAAAGACATTTTTGATGAGGATCTGGAAGCCATTCTTTATGAAGAGGTGTTTCGGGTAAAGGATAATTACAGCCTCATTTATATCAATGTGGTGAGCGGCAATGTCGCCATTCCCACGGCCACCCTGAAAATGAAGGTCGGGGAGAAGACCATCCAGGATGCCGGTTTCGGTGTCGGACCCGTGGATGCCGCCATTGCCGCCATCCGCAAGATCACGAACACGGACTACCCCCTTCTGGAATACAACGTCAAGGCCGTGACCGGGGGGACCGACGCGCTGGGAGAAGTGACCGTCCGGCTCCAGTACAACGGGCGCAGCGTGGTGGGGCGCGGCGCCCATCCCGATGTCATCGTCGCGTCGGCCAACGCCTATATCAACGCTTTGAACAGGCTGGAATGGCTCAAGGGCAATATCAGAAATATTGAATTTGAGTAATTTCGGATAATGGTATAGAAGAACACAACCTGGATCATCGGAGAAATGACATGGGAATGACCATTACGGAAAAGATACTCTCCCGGCACGCGGGTCTTGAAGAGGTCCAGCCCGGGATGCTGATCAATGCCAGGGTGGATATCGCCCTTGGAAACGACATCACCGCCCCGATCGCCATCGCGGAATTCAAGAAGGCCGGCGGGACAGCGGTTTTTGACCGGGACAAGGTGGCCCTGATTCCCGATCATTTCACGCCCAACAAGGATATCCATTCGGCCGAGCAGTGCAAGATTGTGAGAACATTCGCGAGGGAGCAGCGGATCACCCACTACTACGAGGTCGGTGAAGCGGGCATAGAGCACGCCCTTCTTCCAGAGCAGGGGATTGTACTGCCCGGGGATCTGGTCATCGGCGCGGACAGCCACACCTGCACCTATGGTGCTCTGGGGGCCTTCGCCACCGGTGTGGGCAGCACGGATCTGGCGGCCGCCATGCTCAAGGGTGAACTCTGGTTCAGGGTTCCCGAGACGCTGAAGATCGTGTTTCACGGCCGGATGAGAAAATGGGTCTCCGGCAAGGATCTCATCCTTTTTCTTATCGGGTTGATCGGTGTAGACGGGGCGCGCTACAAGGCGATGGAGTTTGCCGGTGAGGCCGCGGGGAAACTCGGCATGGCGGACCGATTCACCATCGCCAACATGGTCATCGAGGCCGGGGCGAAGAACGGAATCTTTATCCCCGATGACGTGACAAAGGCGTATGTTCAGGGAAGGGCGAAACGGCCATTTTCGTTTTATGCCTCGGACCCGGATGCCCGGTACGCGGATGTGATCGAGATCGACATCAGCGGAATCGAGCCCCAGGTGGCCTTTCCGCATATACCGTCCAATGTGAGGGGCATCAGCCGGGTGGGGGATGTCAGGATCGATCAGGTCCTGATCGGGTCGTGCACCAACGGCAGGATAGAGGACCTGAGAATAGCCGCCGGAATCCTGAAGGGGAGAAAGGCGGCGCCCTATATCCGGCTCATCATTGTGCCCGCCACGCCGGAGATTTACAGGATGGCTGTGAAAGAAGGACTCATGGAAATCTTTATTGATGCGAAGGCGGCCATCAGCCCGCCGAGCTGCGGGGCCTGCCTCGGTGGACACATGGGGGTCCTGGCGGAGGGGGAGAGGGCCGTTGCCACAACGAATAGAAATTTTGTCGGCCGCATGGGGCATCCGAGGAGTGAGGTGTATCTGGTCAACCCGGCTGTCGCGGCGTCATCGGCCGTTCTCGGGCGGATCGCCGGCCCGGATGAACTGGAAGGGGGCGGAAAATCATGAAGTTCAAAGGGAGAATCTGGAAATTCGGAGACAACATTGACACGGACGCCATCATTCCGGCCCGTTACCTGTCCACGTCAGACCCTGAAATCCTCGCGGCTCATTGCATGGAGGACGCGGATCCCGGGTTTGTGAAAAAGATGCGCCCGGGCGATATCATCGTGGCGGGAGAAAATTTCGGCTGCGGATCATCGAGGGAACACGCCCCCATCGCCATCAAGGCCGCGGGGATCTCCTGCGTCATCGCCGGAAGCTTTGCCCGGATATTCTACCGAAACGCCTTCAACATGGGACTGCCCATTTTTGAATCCCGGGATCTTCAGGCGTTGGTTTCCGACGGCCGGGAAATCGAAGTGGACAGCGATGAAGGAACCATCAGGGTCGTAAACAGCGCGGAGGAGCCCGTGCGCATTCATCCCGTTCCCCCGTTCATGCAGGAACTCATCAGGGCCGGGGGACTCATGAAATATATCTCGAAAAAAGAGACATGAATGGTTCACAGAAAAGGAACTTCGAAACGCATAAGAGGTTTGATCGATGCTTTACGAATACAACGGAAGAAGGCCGACCGTCGGCAGTGACAGCTACGTGAGCGAGATCGCGCATGTCATCGGTGACGTCGCCATCGGCGACAACTGTTACATCGGACACGGCACGATTCTCAGGGGCGATTACGGCTCCATTGTGATCGGAAACGGGACAGCGGTGGAAGAGGGCGTCGTGGTCCATGCCCCGCCGAACCAATACTGTTCCATAGGCGAGAGGGTGACAATCGGCCACGGCGCGGTGGTCCATGCAGCGAAAATAGGGCCCTTTGCTGTTATCGGCATGGGTGCCGTGCTCAGTATCTACAGCGAAATCGGCGCGCATACCATTGTCGCCGAGGGCGGCGTGGTGAAAATGCGGCAGATCATCCCCGAGAGGGTCGTGGCAGGCGGAAACCCTGCAAGAGTGATCCGGAAGATCAGCCAGAAGGACACGGATTACTGGACCATGGGCAAGGAACTTTACATTGATTTGGCGAAGAAATATCTCGAAAAAGGCATGAAGCCGCTGTGAAGACGCGCAGGCGAATATTGCCGCCGCCGGGACACGCAAACAAAAACGGGGGCTGCCCTGAACGGGCAGCCCCCTGTAATTATTGGCGTTCCCACGGAGATTCGAACTCCGGCTGCTGGTGTGAAAGATATCAGAAAAAACCTTATTCCTCTGTTCTTTTCTGGATTTCAATCATGGCTTCGAGTGGTATTTCGCCACGACTTCTGGCTGGATTTCCGAACCACAATTCACCGTCTGGGATGTCTCTGGTGACCACGCTGCCGGCACCTATGATGGCATTGCTGCCGATTGTGAGGCCGCTTATTATGGTTGAGTTTGCCCCTATAGAAGCTCCGTGCTTGATGATGGTCGTCGCAAGTCCTTCAGGGTAGGCCTTTAATCTCTGATACGTGCCGATCGTGAAAGTGACATTAGGACCAATGAATACGTCATCTTCGACTGTGATGCCGTTCCATAATTGCACACCACAGTTTATCTTTACATTGTTTCCCACTACGACTTTATTTTCAATTAAACAATGTGAGCCTATCTTACAATTGGCACCTATCTTTGCCTCCTCCGAAACGATTGAATATTGCCCTACGCTTGTCCCATCACCGATTTTTTTGGTTTGAACGTCTGCTTTCTCGTGAATAAACGTTTTCTTCGCTTTTGACATTACGACCGCTCCTTTCCTGTTTTTTTATCTCCCTCTCTGCGGACTTCATTAAGTGTCTAAGGTAATTTTCATCATTATTGTTGCATAAAATTTGTTCTTTGACAACTCGCTGAGACAAAAGT
>CAYXFF010000003.1:0-21582 GCA_964464185.1 uncultured Syntrophaceae bacterium
TTTTATTGAACGGAGGCATCGTTGATGGAGGAAAGCAAGACCGGCCTGACCCGGAAAGTGCTCGTCTATACTCTGGTCTTTTTTTTCCTCTCCGGCATGTGCGGCCTGATCTATCAGATCCTGTGGACGAGGATCCTGAGCCTCCTTTTCGGTCACACCACCTTCGCCATCGGTACGGTGATTACCGCTTTCATGGGCGGCCTTGCTCTGGGAAGTTACTATTTCGGGAGGTGGGCGGACAGAGAGAGTCCCTTCAAAGACCTTTTGAAGAAACAGGGTGAATCGCCTCATCTTCTGGCTTACGGACTGATGGAGGCATCCGTTGGAATCTATTGCCTGCTCACGCCTTTGCTGTTCGTCCTCGTGGAGCAGGTCTATCTCCCCTTTTCGGCGCTCCCTTTTTACGCCCTCAATATCCTGCGGTTTGTTCTCTGCGCTTCCGTTCTGATCATTCCGACCTTCCTCATGGGAGGAACATTCCCCATCATCTCCAAATTCTTCATTCAGAACTTTTCCGAGTTCGGCAGCAAGCTCGGACGGCTTTACTTCATCAATACCATCGGCGCGGCGACGGGTTCTTTCGCGGCGGGTCTCTATCTGCTGAGGATCCTCGGATTGAACGCGACCCTGCAGTGCGCCGCGGTGATCAATATCGGCATCGGCGTCCTCGCCTACCTGGTCAACAAGAACCCGGGACAGCGGCGGGTCAAAACCGCGGGCGAAGAGGAAGCGCAGAAGGAGAAGACCCCCGAGGCTCTCACCCCCGCGGCCGCGCAGCTGATCTTCGTGATCTTTGCCTTTACCGGTTTCGCGTCCATGATCTATGAGATTGCCTGGACCCGGGCCCTGGCCCTGGCTCTGGGAAGCTCCATCTATGCCTTTTCAACCATGCTGACGACTTTTCTGCTCGGCATCGCCCTCGGCAGCATGCTTTTCAGCCGCCTGGCCCGGAAGCGCGCTTTTTCCGCCGCCGCCTTCGGATGGTTGGAGATCGTCACGGGCATCTTCTGCCTGCTCTCCATCCCCCTGCTCGGACAGATGCCTCTTTTTTTCATCAGCATCTTTCCCTTCGTGAAGGGTTCCTACAATCTGATCATTCTGGCCGACTTCCTTCTCTCCTTCCTGGTCATGATCATCCCCACGATCCTCATGGGATTTGTCTTTCCTCTTGTGGGCAGGCTCTATACGCAGGACATGGAAAGACTTGGAAGGGGCATCGGTAATGTTTATGCCGTGAATACCCTCGGCTGCATTGCCGGTTCTTTTCTGGCCAGTTTCGTTCTCATCCCCTTCATCGGGGTCCAGAACAGCCTGAGGGCGGCCATCGTGATCAATCTTCTGAGCGGTCTTCTTGTCCTTTATCAGCATTACAGCAGCCGGGCGGCAAGGATCGCAGCTCTCTCCACCGCCGCCGCGGCCGTCTTTCTCTCCGGTTTCATGCCCGGGTGGAATCCCGCCGTCATGACAAGCGGCTCCGCCGTTTACGCGAAGGCGTATTCGGGCGCAGCGACGGATTTTGAAGCCAGGGGGAAAAACATCCTCTTTTACAGG
The DNA here is from genome assembly GCA_964464185.1 of uncultured Syntrophaceae bacterium. Classification (GTDB taxonomy): domain Bacteria; phylum Desulfobacterota; class Syntrophia; order Syntrophales; family UBA4778; genus UBA4054. The sequence continues at coordinate 1,552 of CAYXFF010000003.1, forward strand.
GATGGAATATCTTCCACCGTCTCCGTCCACAAACAGGGGGCAAATGTTTTCCTGAGGGTCAACGGAAAAACAGACGCTTCAACGACTGGAGATATGCAGACCCAGCTTATGCTGGGGTATCTCCCCATGATTTATCACCCCGACCCTAAAAACATTTTTATCATCGGCCTCGGCAGCGGCATCACGGCCAAGGCCGTTCTGGAATTCCCCGGAGTCCGGTCCGTTCTCTGCGCGGAGCTGGAGCCCGCCGTTCTGGAAGCGAACCGCTTTTTCGCCGATTTCAACGGTCACGTTCTGGATCAGCCCCGGTTCAAGGTCCGGATCGATGATGGACGAAACGCCCTTCTGGCCTCGAAGGAAAAATACGACGTGATTATTTCCGAACCGTCCAATCCCTGGATCGCCGGGGTCGCCAATCTCTACACGTCGGAATTTTACCGGATCGGAAAAGACCGTCTCAGAGAAGGGGGGATATTCTGTCAGTGGTTCCATCTCTACAACATGAATCCCGCGGATGTGAAAATGGTCCTGAAGACTTTTTTTTCCGTTTTTCCTCACGGCACGGTCTGGACGACCGCCTTTGCCGATCTCATCCTTCTGGGTTCCGGCGAAGAAATGGTCTTCGATTACGCGAGGTGGAACGATCTTTACAGCGGCAACCCCTCCATCCGCAAGGGCATGGAAGACGTCAATGTCCACGCGCCGGATGCTGTCTTTTCCTTTTTCATGACCGACGCGGAATCCCTTCGGCCCCTTTTCAGGAGGGCCTATCTGAATACGGATGACATGCCGATTCTTGAGTTTTCGGCGCCCAGGAACCTGTATGAAGATACGACCTCGGCCAACCTCCGCGGGCTGTTCATGTTCAAGCGGGAAAAGCACCCGCCCCTCAGGGGATTTCCGGCGGGCCGGAAGCTGTCCTATCATTATTATGTGGCCGCCATGAATCAGATGAGCAGGATCGGCGCGCCCGAGATGTCTTCGAAGCTGCTGGAAGAGGGCCTGGAATTGTATCCCCGTCATTCCGTTCTCCAGCTGATCAAGGCGAAGAGCTTTCTGCAGGCGAATCACATTCTGAAGGCTGAACAGGAGTTTCAGAGGCTGGTTTCCGATCACCCCCGTGAGTCTTCCGGCTACCTGGAACTGGCCCTGTTATACAGGAATCAGGGTTTTCCGGAGAAGGCGGAGCTCATGTACGAGAAGGCCTTCAGACTGGATCCGGCAGGGAAAGAGGAGATGAACACGGAATATATCAAGTTCCTCATGAGTCGGGAAAAATACGGAAGGGCGATTCTCCTGCTGGATGATCTCCGGACGAAAAATCCCGACGACATCGATTACGAGATTTTATGCGGTGTCGTCCACATGAAGACGAAAAACTATCCGCGGGCGTTGCAGCTTCTGCAGGAGGCCCTGGAAAAAAAGCCCGGACGGTACGATGTCATGAGATATCTTTTCATGATCTACAGGGACCAGGGGGATTACAGGAAGGTCATCCAGACGGGCGCGGAATTGTACAGAAAGAATCCCTATGACCAGGACGTGCTGGTCGAATATGGAAAAGCCCTGATGACCGCGGGGTACTCGGAAAAGGGCCGCGAGATTCTGAACCGGGCCGCTCAGCTTGACCCTTACAACAGCCAGACGATAGACGGATGGCTGGAGATAAAGGAGCATGGAGGGAGATGAACATGAACACTGTAAAAAGATTTTTTTCTCTGTCCATTGAAAACGAGGGCCTTTACTACAGGCTGCTCATCATCTTCAGTCTTTTCTTTCTATCCCCCCTTCCGATCCTGTTCTATTTTGCCCTGAAGTACAATCTCTTCAAAGATGAATCGATCCCCATTTTTATTGTGGGTTTTCTGTTTGCCTCTTTATTCGGCTACATGCTGATGAGGAAAATATTTGATCAGATCAAAGGGATCTCGAAGAACATCACCGACACGCTGTCCAGGGACATTTCGGGAGTCGGCCGGATGGAAACGCTCGATGAGCTCCAGGATATCAGCCAGTCCTTCCAGATCCTTGAAAAGGAGCTTCTGAAAAGGTTCGAGCAGATTGACAGGAAGACGGTTCAAATCAGCACGCTCAAGGAATTATCCGAGCTCTGTTACGTGACCTTCGACACGGATGACCTTCTCCACATCACGCTGGAGCGGGCTTTGAAACTGGCGAACGCCGATGTGGGTTCCGTTCTCATCCTCGACGGCCCCAAGCGGGAGACGTTCATCGTGCACGCCACCATCGGGCTGGGTGATTATCTCAAAAAAGGGGACAGGGTGGGGTTCGCCGACAGTATCGCCAAGTTCGCCGTGATCAATCGATCCCCGCTTTTGATCAACGATGTGGAGTCCGACATGCGCTTTGCCCGCCAGAACCGCCCTCATTACGGCACCAAGTCGTTTCTGGTGATGCCCCTGAAAGGCATTCACGATGTTTTCGGTGTGTTGACCGTTTCCCGGAGGGAAAGCGACGTCTCCTTTTCCGATGAGGATGTCGACGTGCTGTCTCCTCTTTTGAGCAATGCGGCGTTCACCTATGACAGCATCCTCCTCGTGAGAGAAAAGGAAGAGAAAAACAAAAAATTGAAAATGATCGAAGGCGTGCTGAATCTTGTCAGTTCGAGTCTCAGGGGAAGCGAACTCTTCCAGACGATCCTGAACCGGATTCAATACGACATTCCTTATGACCTTGCCGTCATCATGATCCGCGATGAAACGATCGAAAACCAGATATCCATCCTGGACTATCACGCGTCGGCTCCCGCATCTCTTTTGAAAAACACGAGCGTTTCCTATGAGGGCTCCGTCATGGATCGGGCGATCCGTCAGGAGAACACCCTCTTTATCGAAGACACCGGCTCTCTGAAACACCCGCTTGAGGAGGAGCTTTTTTTGAAAAACGGCCTGCAGGCAGGTCTCGTGTCTCCCTTGAAGATCGGCGGGAACATCGTCGGTGTCCTGGTTTTCGGCGCCCGGAACCCCGATGTTCTTAAGAGCGCGCGGGAATGGGTGGAGGAGATTGTTTGTTTTCTTTCGCTGGCCATCGAAAAGGAGAAATTATCCGAATCCGTGATGAGGCGGGATCAGGAGTTCAGGATGATCAAGCAGATCGGAAGCGCCCTCGCGTCCTCCACCTTTGACATGGAAAAAGTGCTGAAGCATACCATGGACATGATCCGGGTGGTCATGAACGTGGAGGCGGGCTCCCTGCTGCTGCTCGATGGTGACGAGATCGAGTTCAAGAATTCCTCGAGCGTCCGGATCGATGTGGACGGCCTGAAGGAAAAGCGGCTGAAACTGGGAAGGGGAATAGCCGGTTATTCCGCCGCGCGCGGGGAACCTGTTGTTGCGAGGAATATCCTGGAGTCTCCCCATTTCGATCCGGAACTGGATCAGGTGATGGGCCTCGAGGCAAAATCCCTGCTGTGCGTTCCCCTGATTTCCCAGGGAAAAGTCATGGGCGTGATCAGGGTCCTGAATAAAAAAGAGGGGGAATTTGATCAAAACGACCTTCAGCTGCTCCAGTCCATCGCCACGTCCGTGAGCATCGCGATCGAGAATTCAAGGCTCTACGGAGAGACGCGTTCCATGGCCGAGCACGAGCGAAGCATCCGGAACATGTTCCAGAAATTTGTTCCCAAGGAAGTCGTGGATAAAATCGCCTACAGCCCTTCAACGGAAAGACCCGTGATTGATGAGCTCAAAACGGTTACGCTTTTGAATATCGACATCCGCGGCTTCTCCGGCCTTTCGAAAAGCATCGGCCCGCAGCGGACCGTGAATATGCTGAACTATTTTTTTGAGGTCATGGGGAACATTGTCTTCAAGAACAACGGCATCGTGGACAAGTATTTCGGAGACGGGTTCCTGGCCATTTTCGGAGCGCCGGTTTCCAGCATCCATGATTCTGAAAATGCCATCTCGGCCGCCCTGGAAATGCAGAGAGGGATGGAGTCCATCAACGAGTATTTTTCAAAGGAGATCGAGACGGTCATCCGGATGGGGGTCAGCATGCACACGGGAGAGGTCGTCGTGGGAAACATCGGTTTCGATAAGAAAATGGACTACACGGTGATCGGCGATTCCGTCAACACCGTTTTCAGGATTCAGGATTACACGAAGTCCTGGCCCAACAGTATTTTGATCAGCGAAAAAACACGCCAGTCGGTGGCCCGGTTCATTCTGGATGTGAGAGAAATCGGAACGTATAACGCGGGAGATGTTTCCAGCGCGCTGAAAATCTATGAGCTTCTGGGATGCCGGAAGAGGGAGTGACCGGATTCTCAGGACGGACGATCGGGGGACCCGAACCGCGGCATCTCGCCTTTATCCATCATCGCATGAAGACGACGGACGGTATCCGCATCGATTTTGCCGGCCGTCACGAGATCGTCCAGCTCTTTCTTCGTCTCAGCGGGGTTCATGGCCTTTCGGTATGGACGGTCCGTGGTCAGGGCGTCGTAGATGTCGGCCACGACTAGAATACGGGTCATGGGTGAGATGTCCCCCCCCTTGAGACCGTCGGGATAGCCGCTGCCGTCGAGATATTCGTGGTGGTGCCGGATGGGGTCCAGAAGATGTTTGAATGTCTTCAGCGGCAGAACAATGCTCTCACCGATGAGGGGATGCCTTCTCATGATTTCCTTTTCTCCCATGCTGAGCGTTCCCGGCTTGACCAGAACGGAGTCGGTGATCCCGATTTTGCCGATATCATGAAGCCGTGAAGCGTCCCGAAGCGTCTGAACATCCTTTTCATTCAAACCCATCGAAACGGCCATCGCCCTCGCGTATTCCCCCACCCGGTCCGAATGGCCGCGCGAATAGGGATCTCTCGCTTCCACCGCCATGGCCAGGGCGGCCATCGTTTCGAAATACGTCTGCTCCGCATCCTGGTTCAATTTCGCGTTTTCAAAAGAAACGGCGATCTGATGGCTCAAATTTGAAATAAGGGTCAGGTCGTCATTGGAAAAATTTCCCCCGTAACGGGTGCCGCACAAACAAAGGGCGCCCCAGATTTTTCCGCGGTAGATCAGGGGTGTGAAGACCAGCGGGGGAACAAACCACTTATCCGTCTCCTCGCTTTTTTCGATGGCGGGAAGCGTGAAGATCCTGTTTTCTTTTGAGATCAAATCCAGGTAGGCCTGCGCCTCCGACAGAACGAGCTCGGGCGGAACGCCTTCCTGGCCGGCCCACGCTCTCAGGACATATCGGCCGTCGTCGACGGAAAAAAGGGCGCCCCGCCTTGCTCCCAGAGCGTCGATGGACGTTTCAAGAACCAGACGGATCAGGTTATCGAAATTTTCGACGGAGGAAAGAACCTCGCTGACCTTTCTCAAAACGTCGTGGAGCGTTTTCTTTGTTTCCTCCAGCGCTTGAAGGTTGTCTTCGAGCCGTTTGAGGATCTGGCCGAAGGATTTGGCCAGATCGGCGATCTCCCCTTCTTCCTTGACCAGTTCCAGCAGCACCTTTTCATCGATGCTCTCATAGGCGGTTTTTTTCACGCTTTCCGAGAAAAGAACGATGCGCCGGATGGTTGAACGCATGCCGTAAAAACTGATGAGGGAAATGATTCCCGCCAGGATCAGCAGGAGGCTGAAATTATTGTCCGTGATGCGAATGAAGCTTTTGCTGTTGTCATAAAGGCTGTAGAGGTAAAAGAGGATGATGATGGGCATTACGGAAAGTCCCCAGTAGAGAATGGAGAACCTGCGTAATAGAGAACTTGATTTTGGTAATTTCATGATCTCACCAGACAATCGCGAAAGGGCGTACCTGTATCGGTGTCCTTTCAGGCTTCTTTAAAACAACCCTGTCCGGATGTCAAGTCATATCACGGAATTAAGACGTTTTCTCTTTGCTCACGACGCGCGCGGCGATAACATTGTAAAGCCACGCCGTGACCGCTCCGCCTATGAACGCGTCCGCGAAGCCCCACAGGAGCCCCACGACGCTTCCAAGGGGACTGATGTCGTACCCCCGATAGAGGCGGCCGATGAAGGTGACTTCATGGGTGATGCCGTCGAACGCGATGATCCACCAGGTCAGAAAAAACATCCCCAGCGCCCAGATGATCCCGCAGGTCAGAGCAAAAGCCTTCACGTTGAGCTTCATATCCTTCTCCTTTCTTCGCGATGAATGTTGTCCGTGAGTCCTGTGTTCCGTAAGACGTCGGACCCATCGGTTTACAGGGCGTGAATTACCATTTATTATATGTCATTCATAACATAAAAGCTGAAGATACAGGAAGGGGAAAAGGAATCCCCAAGACAGGATTCCTGATGGCGGGCCAATCGTTTAGTATGAAATAGAAATATTCCATGATTCATGATAAAAGGAAAGACACATTCTGCGTTTTCCGCGGAAGGGAAAAGCGGGCAGGGCATGGTGATGAACAACAAAGCGGAGCCTCCTTATCGTGACGGACTAAGCCGCCGGATATTTCTGAGGGCATCGTTCTTTTTTGCCTTCCTGGCCTCTTTACCTTCCTCGGCGTGGGCCTTCTTCATAAGCCGTTTTCCGGCGAGAACCGTTGAAGAGGAGACGTTTCATTTTGACCCGCTCTCCGGTCTCATCCGGCGAAAAGGCGGCAAAGCGAATGAACCCTATTTCCTGACGATAGATGGGCTCGTGGAAGAGAAAATGAAATGGAGTTACAGTGACATCCTGTCTTTGCCGCAGGTGTATCAGACATCCGATTTCCATTGCGTGGAGGGCTGGTCCGTCAGGGATGTGCGTTGGACAGGCATCCGGTTTGAGGAGATCGTGAAAAAGGTGAAGCCGAAGCGAGAGGCCGCGTATGCGGTTTTTCACGCCCCGGGACAAACATCGACGAAACCCGGCGGATGGAACCATTACGTGGAATCTCTTCCGCTCGAGGCGCTTCTGGATAAAGAGAAAGAATGCCTTCTCGCCCTGTTGATGGACGGAAAACCCCTTTCCGACAGCCATGGGGCTCCCCTGAGGCTCGTGTCCCCCCATGACCTTGGATACAAGAGCATCAAATATGTGAACCGGATAGAATTCACCAGGAAGAGACAGCCCGGCTGGTGGACCCTCGCGAATCCCATCTATCCCTGGGACGCCCCCGTCCCTCCGGGGAGACTCAGAAAGAGATAGGCTCGACCGGAAACATTCACCGGAAATGTTGTGGAGGAAGGTGAAAATGGAAGGGAAAAGAGTGAAAGAAACCCGTATCGTCATGGCCCAGGTGATGAACCCTCAGGACGCGAATCCCGCGGGGAATATTCATGGCGGGGCGATCATGAAGCTCATTGACTCCGCGGCGGGTTCCGTGGCCGTCCGGCACGCGAGGGCCAATGCCGTCACGGCGTCCATCGACCGCCTGGATTTTCATCATCCTGTTTTTATCGGCGACTTTGTGACCTTCAGGGCCAGCCTCAATCTCGTTGGAAGGACGTCCATGGAAGTGGGCGTTCGCGTGGAGTCTGAGAATCTCATGACCGGCGAGAAGCGTCACACGGCGTCGGCCTATATGACCTTTGTGGCTCTTGACAGAAACGGCAAGCCCTTGCCGCTGCCCCCGCTGATTCTGGAAACGGAAGAAGAGAACCGGAGGAACCGGGAGGCGAGAGCGAGGCGGCAGACACGGCTTGCCGAGAAAACGAAGGAAAAAGAATGCCAGCTTGACGCGGAGAGCTGTTCATGAAAATTACGGGAACAGCCCTGCTATTATGGTGCCCCCGGCGTGATTCGAACGCGCGGCACACGGATTAAAAGTTTTCTGAGGATGTAAGCGGCAAAATTATGTCTGGAACAGATGGGTGCGTTGGAATGCGGGCTTCCTACCTGATATCACTGATCGACGGATTTTGAAAAATGGGAATCATCCAGTTTGCATGTCCGGTTCTGTAAAGGCCGATGACATGGATGCGTGCTACAGACATCATAACAATTCTATCCAAAGGATAAGGTGATGGAGAAAATCAAAGATCTATATCATCAATATTTGGACCAGATCATAGCTTGGTACAGTGGCCTGGAGGAATTGTATCAGTATGGTGTATTATTCCTGTTTATCGTCATCGGTCTTTTTATTGTTTCATTTTTTATAATATCACGAAGCTCAAAATAGCATCTGGAAATAGTATTTTTAAGTGGGCACGAAAAGACTGCCGTTTTTTCAGGCAGGAAAGGAATTGAACGAGAGAGTGGACGTGAAGTGAGAGAGGGCAATTAGTGGGAAATTGCTTTTCTTTCTGTGTTCAGTAAAATGGGCGTTTAGCGGATGCGATGTCGAGAAAAAAGTTTATTATGATCGGAATGGTAATAGGCTCCATGGCAGGAGGGTATGCGCCTATGCTGCTCGGTGCTGACTCAATTTCCGCTTCGTTGATAGGAAGCGCCATTGGTGGATTCCTTGGCATATGGGGAGCCTACAAGTTCTATGGATAAATAGGCGCTTCTCCAAGGATGATAATTGATCCTTGAAGGATAACTATCCTGATCCCGCATGATCTCCTGCTCCAGAGGAATTCTTAAAGGGGGTAGTCGGTTAGCTCCTCCTGTATCCAGATATTGGGATGGCATCGTTAAGTGATACAGGTCGGCTCGCAGCTTTCCTTCCTGAAGTAAACGTTTAATTTTCTCTGACAGGATGCCAGATTTCAACCGGGAGTATTGACGAATAACTTTCATTAAGATAAAAATACCAAAATTAAGGGGAGGCGCTGTTCGCTTATAACGGAGGTTGATGTAGCAGAATTACTTGTTTTTCACAGTGGAAATCCTGCTTGACTGACTTGCAAAAAGGCTATAGGCGTAGCCAAGCAAATGAAAGAAAAGTATGGCAAAAGATTGGATGTCAAAATTTATACGATTGATTCGAAAGAGGCAGAGCCCTACCAATTCAAAAGTTCAACAAATGTTTTATTTGAAAAAGCATTAGTGCCGCTTGATATCGCCATTTATAGAAATAAAATGGATAACTTTTTGTCCTCTAAGCTGTAGAATTTGAGCAACAGTCTAATCCGGCTGGGGTTAACGAGTCCATGAATGAATAATCGCAATTATGAAATGCGCAAGGCGAGAAAGGTATTAGGCATTTCCAAAAGCGCAACGGCTGAGGACATCAAGAAGAAATATTGGGAATTAGCCAAAGTATGGCATCCAGACATAAATTCAACGGATGAAGCCCATGATAAGATGCTGGACATAAATAAGGCATATGCTTTTTTGATGAAAGAAGAATTCGGTATTCTCGATCCATGGGAAGAAGCAAACAGATATTGGTGGGAACGATTTGGCAATGACCCAATCTGCGGTAACCCTTTTTTTGAAGATGAAGAAAATTCTGAAGAGCTAAAGAAACAAAAAATTTTAATAAAGGAAGACTGAATTACTGTCCGTCAGCAGGAATCCATTCTTTCTTTCTATCCGTAATTCTCAAATTAGATTAATTTTCAGTATTCACTCTTTGTAGGTAAATGAGGTAATTCTGGCGTAGAGTCCGTTTAATTTATCTGAACAGGGGTGATCTGTTTGGAATGGTAATTGACAGATGGAAATCACGCGGATGTTTTGTTGCTAATTTGATTTTATGGTACCCCCGGCGCGATTCGAACGCGCGGCACACGGATTAGGAATCCGTTGCTCTATCCTACTGAGCTACGGGGGCACTCGGTTGTGATTTTGAAGGTGTGCGGTTTAACATGATTTTGCCGGCCTGTCAATGTCGCAATCCGGACAGCCTTTCAGACGACCCGTCAAGGGAGATGGGTCTCGATGATGCATTCCTCGCGGAAGTCCGACAGCCGCAGATCGTCTGCGGATAGGCCTTCAAGGGCCGCTTCGGGAATCAGGCCGACCAGCTCCGACTCCAGAATCGCCACGCCTCGCTTTGAGGCTTCTTCCTTCACCGCGTCGAAGGCCGCGCGGACCGATGTCTCCCTGAAGTCTGTCAGGTTCATGGAGACCTGAACGATATTTCTGCTGTTCAGGGGGACGCCGATGGCTTTCACGTGTCTCAGCCCCCCGCTCGAAAAGCGGACTTTCCGGGCGATTTCTCTCGCCGCTCTGAGATCGTCCGTTCTGAGATTCACATTGAAGGCGATGAGCGGCTGTCTCGCGCCGACGGCCGTCGCGCCGGATTTCGGATGGAACGCCTCCGGGCCCGCGTCGGGCTTCCATCGAGGGTCTTCCATCCGCCCCTTCAGTCCTTCGTAGCCGCCGCGCCGGATCTCCGGCAGCTCGCGCCTCTGCGGGCTCAGCGCTGCCTCGCCGTAAAAATAGACAGGGACGCCGTTCCTTTCCCCGAACGCATATCCGAAGCGATGGGCCGCCTCGACGGCGTCTTTTATAACCGCTCCCTTCAGGGGGACGAAGGGAACCACGTCCACGGCCCCGACCCGGGGATGGACGCCCCGGTGTTCTCTCATGTCGATCCGGTCCAGTGCCCCGGCCATAGCGGTCAGCGCCGCCCGGACCACATCATCCGGCGATCCGATGAAGGTGAACACGGAGCGGTGATGGTCGCGGTCCACGCAGACATCGAGGAGCTTCACGCCCGGTGTCCGTGAAATCTCTTCCGCGATGGCGTCGATTTTTTCCCGGTCCCTGCCTTCGCTCACGTTGGGGACGCATTCGATGATTTTCATGACGGCACCTGATGGTATTTCATCGCCGGGAGTTCCAGACAGGTCAGCGGGCCTCCGAAAACAGCGCCGGTATCGATGCCGATCCTGCGGGAATCCTCATAGGGGTGCCGAAAGGGAGTGTGTCCGAATACCACAGTTTTTTCAGATTCGCGGGGGCCGAAGATAAAATCGCTGCGGATCCAGATCAGGTCTTCCCTGTCCTGCTTTTCAAGAGGAACCCCGGGCTTCAGACCCGCATGCACGAAAATATAATCTTCGGTTTCGTAATACAGGAGGAGGGTTCTGAAGAAGCGGAGATGGGCTTCTGGAAAGTCTTCTTCCCGCACCGGCTCATCGGCAACGAGGCCGTAGGATTTCAGGGTGGCTCTCCCGCCGTTCAGGAAGTAGAGATCCCGGTTGCCCTGATCACGGATATAATCGAGAAGCATCTCTTCATGGTTGCCCATCAGGCAGACCACGCGGGCATGCGTCTTCTGAAGATCCAGGACGAAATCCACGACTCCCCTGGAATCGGGTCCGCGGTCGATATAATCGCCGAGAAAAATCAAGGTGTCCTTCCGGGGGTCCGGGTCGATCTCCGCTATCAGCTTTTCAAGTTGATCGAGGCAGCCATGGATATCGCCGACGGCAAAGCATTTTCCCATAACATTCTCACTCGAAAATGGCTTTCACGAACTCCTCGCTGTTGAAAGGCCGGAGGTCGTCAAGACCCTCGCCGATTCCGATGTATCGCAGGGGAATCCGGAGTTCCTTGGCGATCCGCACGACGATGCCGCCTTTGGCTGTTCCATCCAGTTTTGTGAGCACGATTCCCGTGATTCCGATCTCATCGTTGAACATTTTCGCCTGGATGATGGCGTTCTGTCCCGTGGTGGCGTCCAGGACCAGGAGGACCTCATGAGGCGCGCCGGGGAGTTCCCGGCCCATGATCCGTTTCATTTTCTTCAGCTCTTCCATGAGATTCGACTTGGTGTGAAGCCGGCCGGCGGTATCGATGATCATCACGCCGGTCTTTCGGCTCAGGGCGGCCTGAACGGCATCGTAAACGACGGCGGAGGGATCCGAACCCATCTTCTGTTTGATCAGGGGGACGTCCACCCGCTGTCCCCAGATGTCGAGCTGTTCGATGGCGGCCGCTCTGAAGGTATCGGCGGCCACGAGCATGACGGCATGGCCCTGTCGCTTGAAGTCGTGGGCCAGCTTTCCGATCGTCGTGGTTTTTCCTGTTCCATTGACGCCGACGACCATGATGGCGTAGGGACCGTTGCGCCGGATCGTAAGGGGGGCATCCGTCGATTTGAGAATGAGGGTCATGTGTTCTATGAGGATTTGCTTCAGAGCCTCGGGGTTCTTCAGATCCTTTCTCATGACGGTTTCTTTCATGTCTTCGATCAGTTCATGGGTGAAGGCGGCTCCCACATCGGCGGAGACAAGGATGGCTTCCAGTTCATCGAAGAGATCGCTGTCGATCACCTTCTCCCCGAAGATCATGGAGTCCACACCCGTGGCGAGGCTCTTCCTTGTTTTTTCGAGCCCTTTTTTGAGCTTTTCAAAAAAACCGCCGCCTTCTTTACTGTTGTTCAACATGCTTCAATTCCTTAATCATTAGATTTAATAAACCGGCAACCATGAAGAGCAAAAGTGTCATTCCGGCGAAAGCCGGAATCCAGAAAATGACTGGATGCCGGATCAAGCCTGCCCCGTACCTGATACGGGGTCCGGCATGACGGCCTTTGCCGTGTTTAATTGCCGGAGTAATAATATGAAACGATAAACCAAAAACAGAAGCTTTCTATATCCCATTTTTTGGTGAGATGTAAAGCACGGCGTGGTTAATGCTGGATTAATTGAAGTTCACGGAAACGAGTGACGTGACTCCCTTTTTCTCCATGGTGACACCGTAAAGATTGTCCGCCACTTCCATGGTTTTTTTGTTGTGGGTGATCAGGACGATCTGCGAGTTCTGCGAGATGTCTTTCAGAAGCCGGTTGAAGAGGGCAATGTTGGCGTCATCCAGAGCGGCGTCCACTTCATCGAGAATCAGGAAGGGCGTCGGCCTGAAGAGGATAATGGAGAAGATAAGCGCCACGGCGGCAAGGGCCTTCTCACCGCCGGAAAGAAGCATGACGTTCTGCGTTTTCTTGCCGGGGATATGAATTTCCATATCAACGCCTGTTTCCAGCATGTCCGATTCATCCGTCAATTTGAGTTCGGCCCGTCCTCCTGGAAACAGTCTCGGAAAGACTTCCTTGAAACAGGTGTTGACCGCCTCGAAGGTTTCTGAAAACCGCGTTCTCGAAATCCGGTTTATCCGCGATATGGTCCTCTGCAGGGCGTCCAGCGATGCGTTCAGGTCCGCGACCTGGGCCGTGAGAAAATCGTAACGCCCCTGCAGTTCGTCCTGTTCGCTCAGGGCGAGCAGATTGACCTCCCCGAAATCTTCAACGGCCTTGCTGTTCTGAGCGACCTTGTTCGTCAACGCTTCGAGCTGTGTTTCTTCCAGCCTTTCGAATCCCGCGACCAGACTGTTCAGATCGGCGCCGTGTTTTTCCTGAGCGCTTCTTTTCAGCAGTTCTATTTGAAAGGTGAACCCCTGAAGTTCCATCTGGCGCTCGCCGGTCTCCGCCGTGAGGCGGTCGAGCTCTCTCTTGATCTCCTGGCCTTCGGATTCCTTTGCCCTCAGGACATCTTCCTTTTCACGCTGGACAGCGGTCCGGCGCGAGAGGTCTTCCTCTGTCACCCGGTACTTTTCATAGAGGCTCCTGAGGGTCTCCCGTTCTTCTTCCATGTTCCGTGAGATATCTGAAATATCGTGGTCACAGGCCTCTATGTCTCCGCTCCTGATATCGATCTCCACGGCCATACCCTCCACGGATGCCTTCAGCCGCTCCAGGGTCTCACGACCTGCCGCCCTTTTTTCCTCGAGGGAGCCGAGGAGGATTTTTTCTTCCGTCAGCCCGCGCTCCAGCGCTTCCACATCCGCTCTCGCTGTTTCCCATTTCTCCTTCAACGACGCGACCGTCTCGTTATCCCTTCGCAGACGCTCTTCATTCACGGCGATGTCGTGTTCGAGAGCGGCCATGCTTTCGGAGGCCTGTGTTTCCTCGGAGGAGAGGTTTTCCCGGTTGAACTTCAGGACGTTCATCCTCTGTTCCACCCAACGGAACTCGTTTTCAAGGCCCTCCATGTCTTTTTTCCCGTTATGGATTCCGATCTCCCGCCCGCGAAGCTCCGCCCTGAATCGTTCCAGTTCCCCTTCAGCCGCGGCTGTCGCTCGGCCGAGTTCGTCCCTGCGGTCTCTTTCGATTCCCATGCTGCGGGAGATATTCCCAAGCTCTTTTTCCAGTTCGGTCATCTCTCTCTTGTTGTGCAGGAGGCTGCTGTCCCCGTTCATGCCGTTCCCGCCGGTCAGGACGCCGTGGGGGCTTATAATGTCTCCGTCGGGTGTGACGAAGGTGCCCCGGAATCCGTTTCTCCGCCAGAGAGATATGCCTGATTCGAGGTTCGGGATCAGGAGAACGTCGCCCAGGAGATAAGACGCGATATTCCGGAAATCGTCCTTGATCGTGACCTGGTCGATCAGCCTCACCGCCCCCGAGAGGTATTCGGGGGACTGGACGCTCAAGGGGCTTCGAACTTCAAGAGGGATGAAGCTTCCTCTTCCCGTCGAATGGGTTTTCAAATAGTCAATGGCCTGGATGCCGTCTTCCTGACTTCTGACAACGACATATTGGAGTTTTTCGCCGAGGACGGCCTCGACGGCCACCTCAAATTCTCGGGGGACTTCAATGTGATCGGCCACGAGACCGTACACGGAACCAAAGGAGAGAAGCTGATCCTTTCCGGCTTTCATGATGGACCGTGTGGCCTCACTGCACCAGAGATAACCCTCCTGAAATTCTTTCAGGGAAAAGAGCCGTGAAGATTTTCGTCCGTCTTCCTCTTTGAGGGCCGCGATCTTTTCCTCGCAGCACTTAAAGTCCTGTCTCAGAAAATCGATGCGGGAGAGAGCTTCTTTTTCTTTTCCCAGCAGGGCCTCGAATGCCGCCTCGCCCTCTCTGACCGCCGATGACAGACGGGCGAGAGAGTCCTGAATCTCCTCAATCCTCTTGCGGTTTTCTTCGATATCCCTGTTTTCCCGTTCCGATCGTCTCCTGAGGTCTTCGATTCCCCTGTCCAGGGAAGAGGACATGTTTTTCAGCCTCGCGTTCTCCGTCAGGAGATCGAAATAAGCGGCTTTCTTCTCTTCAAGTTCCCGGTGAATCGTTTTCTCTCTGTCCCTCAGGTCATCCGCGGCGCCCTGCTTCCCGGCAATGGACTCCCGGACGGCCAAAATTTTTTCTTCCGATTCCCGGAACTGGGCCTCCAGAGCGGCCGCCTCCTGAAAGGTTTTTTCCCGGCGATCCTTCAGGGTTTCCATGTCGGCGAGATCTTTTTCCCTTCTCTGGGCCAGATCCCCGATTTTGCCTCGCGAAAATTCAATGCCCTGCTCTTTGATGTTGATGTCGTTCTTGACGGCATAGAGCGTCTCCTGGAGCTGGTGAAGGAGTCCTTCATTTTCCAGGATATCCGAACGAATTTCTTCGATGGCGGATTCGATGACCTGCAGCCTTGTCCTCACATCCACGTCCCGGACGTTCAGAGCCGCCGCCGCGTTTTGAGCGGATTCCTGTTTTTCGGCGAGTATCGAGAAGTTCTGCAGGGAGATCGTCAGTTCCGCTTCTTTCAATTCTTTCTTCAGGGCCTTGAAGCGCTCCGCGCGCCTTGCCTGCTTTGAAATGGCGTTGAGCTGGGATTTGACTTCCCGGATGATGTCGTTCAGGCGAAGGATGTTCTGACGCGTGGCCTCCATCCTTCGGGTGGCCGATTCTTTTCTGCTCTTGTATTTCCGGATGCCAGCCGCCTCTTCGATGAACACGCGCCTGTCCTCCGGTTTGGCTTCGATCAGATTGGAGACGCTGTTCTGTTCCACCAGGGAATAGGTTCGGGCGCCGACCCCCGTGTCCATGAAAAACTCCCTCACATCGAGGAGCCGGCAGGGGACTTTATTGATGAAATATTCACTTTCCGCTTCCCGGAAGATCCGGCGGGTGATCATGATCTCGCTGCAGTCGGCGTAACCGCCGGGGAAATCGCGGCCGTCGTTGTTGAGGGTGATGGATACCTCGGCCATGTTGACCGCCGGCGCGTCATCGCTTCCGTTGAATATGACGTCCTCCATCTTCTTGCCCCGGAGGATTCTCGCGCTCTGCTCTCCCATGACCCAGCGGATGGAATCGAGGATATTGCTTTTTCCGCACCCATTGGGACCCACAATGGAGCTTATCCCGTCGGAGAAATCCAGGGCCGTCCTGTCCGGGAATGACTTAAAACCCAGGATCTCCAGTTTCTTCAGCTTCATTCAGGGAACCTCTCTTCCAGTAACGGGTTTCAGAATTCTCTGTCGTTATCGTTTATTGTATTGCGCAGGAAAAAAGCGGCTTCATGCTACTTTGGCAGATACTTTTAGCAGAATAAAAAGGCTTTGTAAAGAAAAAATACAACAAAATGTATTCCATGAAAAACAGACCACAATATGTTGTGTCGAACAAGGAAAAAAATGAAATTTATGCCTTCATCGCACGAAAACCGGGCGAATAAATGAGATGTTATCTCGGTTTTTTCCTTGACAGGAAGAGCCATACGGTTTAAGAAATCACAATCCTTTTTACTCAAAAAGGGACATAAGTTATTCAAAATAATACTGCTCTGATATTTATTGTTTCTTGTTCTGTCGTTCTGAGCGACCAAAGGGAGTGAAAAATCTTTTTATATTCACATTTTAAAATTTTCGTCACTTCGCTCTTTGCAATGACTATTCGTTGGAGTTGAACTAAATTTAATACGGAAAGGGGGGATCCTGCCGCCGGCTTATCACATTTCTTAACTTGTCCTTTTTGGACGGGGCCTTTGTTCAACGCAAAGTGGATCGAAGTTTTCATGAAATCAATATCTTATTAAAAGGGAGGGAACATTTTACTATGGCGCAGAAAACAATTGAAAAAAAAGGGAAAATTCATATGCCCACGCCTCTTCAGCAGAAGCTCAGGGATAAGACAATCACTGCCAAGAAATGGGCGGAAATGGTCAAGCCGGGAGACTGGATCAACCGCGGCGGCCCCGGTGCGGATACGCTGCCGACGATGGAGGCCCTGGCTGCCCGATTCGGCAGCGGCCCCGGGGACCTGAACAATATCGAGATCTGGAACCAGGCGATCATGCTCGGCAATAACTTCTTCGCCGCGGCCGATCTGGAGGCGAAGTACCATGTCCTCCACGAAGCCTTCCTGCTCCCCACCCTTCGCCCCCTCATGAAAAAGGGATACAAAGGCGTAGACTGGAAACACTGGGGATGGGCTATTGGGATGGACGCCGAATACGCCCGTTTCTACAGGAAGGATAAAGCAAAACGCGTTATGGACTGGGGCGTCCAGGCAGTCGCGGTGCCGGATGCGGGATACGTGAACGCCAGCTACGGTGTGAACAACTTCATGATCGTCGCCAAGTCGTGCAAGAAGCTGGTCTGCGAAATCCGCGACGATTTCGCCTGGTGCGAAGCGGGAAGGGGCATGTACCTGCCCATTGACCAAGTGGACTACTTCGTTGAAGTGGATACGAGTCAGGAGAAATACCAGTGGATGTACATAGCCGAAAAGGACATCAAGCCGAACGAAGTCCAGACGGCGATCGCCAACAACTGCCTCAGCATCATGCGCGACGGCGACTGCATCCAGGTCGGTATCGGCGCCCTGCCCACGGCCGTGGTCATCGCGCTGGCGAAATCAGATCTGAGACACATGGGCGTTCACAGCGAGATGATCGGCGAGTACGCCTTCACGCTCCTCGAAGCGGGCGTCGTCGACAATTCCAGGAAGAACATCGACAAGGGGAGATGCGGCTGGGCCTACATCATGCCCGTTGACACGCCCCGTTACTACGAGTGGATGCACCGTAACCCCCTCTTCGCCGGGTTCGACATCGGCTACACCAACAACATCGCGACGCTCTCCCAACTCGACGGCATGGTGACCGTCAACAACTTCGCCCAGATGGATCTCAGGGGGCAGGACGCAGCGGGTAATGTCGGCGGCCGTCCCATCTCCTCGACGGGCGGGCAGTTCCAGTTCACCCTCGGCGCCTCCATGGCCAAAGGCGGCAGGGCCATCATTGCGGCGACGGCACGGGATGGGAAAGGCCGGTCCCGCTTCGTGCCCATGCTGGAGCCCGGAAGCGTCGTGAGCGTGCCCGACTGGCTAGTGACCTGGGTGTGCACGGAATACGGCATCGTCAACATCCAGGGCTGCACGGACGCCGAAAAGGCGACGAAGATCATCTCCATCGCCCACCCGGACGACCGCGAGGCGCTGGCGAAGGCGGCCGTGGACCAGCTCGGCATCAAGGTGAACCACTGGATGTTCAAGCAGACGCCGGACCGCCGGTTCCCGACGGCGGACGAGCTGAAGGATCACAAGTACGGGTACGCGGACATGGAGATCAAACCGAAGGAGATCGCTAAGATTACAGACTGATCCGGTATTGAAGGATCTTAACGAAAAGGCAGGGTGTTATTCACCTTGCCTTTTTTTATCCTTTTCCTTCCATGATGACGGCTCTTATCGTCCGGGCGATCTGAGGGCTCGGCATCGCGGCATCACATTGAAAACATAGATGTATTTGCGACCTTGAAATCCTATTATCCTCTTGACAGGGGGCGGCCGGGTTTGATACTCAGGAGCTGCGAAAGATGGTCTGGCGGCTCAGCAGTTCTTTAAAAGAATGAGACAGGATTGAGTGCCGCATGGTTGAGGCGACCCTGCAAACCGGTAGTATTGCAAGCGTCAATCTTTCAAGGAGGGATAGCATGACGACACCTGTTCAGCAGAAGATTCGCGACAAGAAAAGAACGCCCCAGCAGATTCTCGATATGGTCAAGTCTGGAGACTGGATCCAGCCCGGTTCCGTCGGAGGCGACTCGACGGAGTGTATGAAGGAACTGGCCAAGAGGATCGGCCCGAAACTGAAGAACATCGAAATCTGGAATTATGCGATGTTCTTTCCCCACCCCGAATTCCAGGCAGTGGACCCCAAACAGGAATTCCACTGCTTCCATGAATACTTCTTTTTCCCCTGGAGCCGCAAGGCCAGAGACACCAACAACGTCACGAGCTGGGCGCAATGGGGATGGGCCATGGGCATGTGGTTCTGCCATTACCGTTTCGTGAACGCCGTGAAGGAAAAACGAGGCCTCGACTGGTGGTGGAACGCGGCATCGCCCTTCAATGCTCACGGCTTTGCGAATTTTTCTTACGGCACGAACAACGCCAGCATCTTCGGCCAGTGTGCCAGGAAGACGGTCATCGAAGTTCGATCGGATTATCCCTGGGCCGAGGGCGGCCGGTTCAACACCGTTCACATCGACGATGTTGACTATTGGGTTGAGGTGGATTGTGAAAAGTATAAGTGGCCCCAGATCAACGAGAAGGCGATCAGGGCGAAACCCAATGAGGAAGCTATCGCCAATCACATCATGTCGATCATGCGTGACCGCGACGTCATCCAGCTCGGGATCGGCTCCCTTCCATCCGCCTGTGTCGGCGCCATGGCGGCTGCCGGTTTCAAGGATCTGGGCATTCACACCGAGATGCTCAATGCCGGTCTCATCAAGCTGATCGAGTCGGGTCAGGTCACGAATAAATACAAGACCCTCGATAGAGGCAAGAGCGTTTACACCTTTGCCTTCCCCGTGGATGTGAAATGGTACTATGACACTATCCACCAGAACGAGGAACTGGCCGTCTACGACATCAATTACACCAATAATTTGTATAATCTCACCCGGGTCGACAACATGATCGCCATCGACAATTGTGTGGCCGTTGACCTCCTGGGCCAGCAGTGCAGCGGTTTCTATGAAAAACGCCCGATATCGAGTACCGGCGGATACTTCAATTTCGTGACCTTCTGCGCCCAGTCGAGAGGTGGTCGCGGCGTTGCCTCCATGACGGCAAGGAGCAGGCATGGCACCTCCCGCATCGTTCCCTTACTGCCCGAAGGATCCTCGGTGGATGTCCCGGCCCAGCTATCCAATTACATCTGCACGGAATACGGCATCGTGAACCTGAGGGGCCTCAACGGTTACGAGAGGGCGGCGGCGCTCATCTCCATCGCCCATCCAGACGACAGGGAATGGCTGGAGAAAGAGGCCCGCGAAAACGGCATGCTGCCCCCGAAGTTTCCTGTTTCCATGCTGCCGGTGGAAGGCAAGACAAGACGGTATCCCTCCTACTCGGATAGAAGAAAGTACAAGATGCCCTACCACGGCGAGCTCTGGGGATACGACTGGGAGGATGGTTATCAGTCCGCGAAGTAAATCA
>CAYXFF010000003.1:21682-29888 GCA_964464185.1 uncultured Syntrophaceae bacterium
CGAAATCGTCATTTTATCCTTGACAAACTCTTTCCATATTTGTTACTCACAATGTACAAATCGCGGACTGCAGCAATGCAGGTTCTTTGACATAAACGATACCATGAGAAGCGCCATCGTTGCATAAGGGACTCTGGGCATATTAATCTTTCGAGTCCGAGGGGTTTTACGAAACATGTACGATAGCCTGCGGGGGCAGGCATTCGATGCCAGAGGAAAGGGGGGATGCAAGGGATTGCTTAACGGAATTTAAGAGGTAGTGGCAGAATCATTCAACCATGAAGTACATTATTTCCGTTTTACAATAAAAAAGGAGGAATTTTCTTATGGCGCAAGAGCACAGTTTCGCATCTCCGGGTCCTGCCGGATTGGGAGCACTGGCGGTAGCTTGTTTTGGTTTTGGTGCAGTATTTCTTGGCAAGGTAGCCTTAGAGGGTTTACCCTTACTGGCAGCCTGGCTGTTTGGCGGATGCCTTGTTCAGTACACCACGGCCGTTATGGAATTGAAGGACCATAACATCACCGGTGGAAACGTTTTCCTTTTCTTCTCCGCCTTCTTTATGCTCGCTGCGGGCCTGAGCGTTACAGCAAAATTCTTGATGATCAAGTTCGGGATGAAACCCGCGGTCCACGTGGAGGGCTGGATGTGGATGGCTGGAGCTGCTTTTCTGACAGCCGTTACTCCCGCGTATGCGAAGGGTAATCTCTTCATTTTCATTCTCGTTGTCCTGATCGACGTTGCTCTTTGGATGATCGTGGGTCTCGATACGGGCTGGTTCGGCGATCCCGCGGTCTTCAAACCGGCGGTAGGCTGGATCCTCGTGGTTGGCGGCTGGATCGGCGTTTACCTGGCTGGGGCGGTGGTTTGCAACACCGTGTATGGCAAGGCGATCTACTTTGTCCCCAAGCCCCTGGTGAAGTAAGAAGTAATATTAATTAAATTGTGGTTTGAGGGCGGGCTGCTTAAAAACAGCCTGCCCTTTTTTATTGAGGCGAATCAGAGGAAATAAAAAAACAGAAGGCCGCGAGTTCAGCGCTCGCGGCCTTCGTGCTTGTAAGAGAGGGAGGTAAGGGTACTCTCTACAGCATTTCGTATATTCCGGCGGCTCCCATGCCGCCTCCGATGCACATGGTCACGATGCACCTCTTGGCTTTGCGCCGCTTCGCCTCGTGCAGGATCTGGGCGGTGAGCTTTGCGCCCGTCGCTCCCAGGGGATGCCCGAGGGCGATGGCGCCGCCGTTGGGATTGATGTCGCCGGCCTTGTAGCGCTCTTCAAGACCGAGGACCCGGATGGAATAGAGGGCCTGAACGGCAAAGGCCTCGTTGAACTCGAAGAGATCGATGTCGTCCGCCTTGAGCCCGGCGAGCTTCAGGACCTTCGGAACGGCGACGGCCGGGCCGATGCCCATCTCCTCAGGCTTGCAGCCCTCGACGGCGAAATAAGACAGCCTTGCCAGGGGTTTCAGGCCGAGTTCTTTCGCCTTCTCAGCGGTCATGAGGAGAGTGAAGGCAGCCCCGTCTGTCATCTGGGACGCGTTCCCGGCGGTCACGCTTCCGCCCTGCTTGAAGGGCGACCGGAGTTTCGCCAGGTCCTGGAGCGTCGTGGGCCAGCGTACTCCATCGTCCGTGTCGAATACGACCTTTTCCCGGACGCGCTTTCCGTTCTTCGTTTTATAGACCGAGGCCTCTATGGGGATGATCTCGTCCTTGAATTTACCGGCCTTTATGGCCTCAAATGCCCGGCGGTTGCTCTCTACACCGAACTTGTCCTGGTCTTCCCGGGGGACGTTGTAGGTTGCGGCCACGTTCTCCGCGGTGATTCCCATGGAAACATAGGTATTGGGGCGGTCGCCCCAGTCGGGATGGGGACGGAAAATGCTTCCGCCCATGGGGATGTGACTCATGGTCTCACACCCGCCGGCGATGATGACGTCCGACCAGCCCGCACGGATTTTGGCCGTGGCGTCGGCGATGGACTGCAGTCCCGATGAGCAGAAACGGTTGATCGTCATCCCGGAGGTTGTGACGGGCAGTCCGGCTCCCAGGGTGAGGACGCGTCCGAGGTTCATGCCCTGTTCCGCTTCCGGGAAGGCGCATCCCACGATGAGATCGTCAACGTCTTCCGGCTTCAGCTTGGGGACCCTCGCCAGGAGTCCCTTCACCACCTGGATGCCGATTTCATCGGCCCGGGTCGAACCGAGGCCTCCTCTCCTGTACCGTCCGCCTGGACTTCTTACGGATTCAACAATAACAGCATCACGCATGATATGCCTCCTTATAAAAAAGATTAATTACGCAGTGGTTTGCCCGTGGTGAGCATGTTCATGATCCGGTCCTGGGTCTTGGATTCCCCGAGCAGGCTCAGGAAGACCTCTTTTTCCAGGTCCAGGATCTCCTGTTCGGAGACCAGGGTTCCCTCGGCGCAATCGCCGCCGGAAATGACATAAGCCAGTTTCTTTCCGATGTGGGCATCGTATTCGGATACGAAGTTTCCGTGCTTCATGTTGTAAAGCATGATATCCACCATGCCCCTGAAGTTCTCGCCCATGACGGGGATCATGGCGGGTCTGGGTTTCTTGTAGAACTTCGACAGACCCAGAACGACCTGCTTGGCGTCCCAGATCTGCTGGTCGCGGTTCAGGCTGATCCCATCGGTTTTCCGGATGTAACCCAGTTCCATGGCCTCCATGGCGCTCGTGGCGACTTTGGCCATTCCGATATTCTCGAAAACCTTTGCGTAGTACTGCTGGAGGTTCAGGCCCTGCTCGATTGTGCCGTCGGGGATGCCCTCGGTCACGCGCACCATCAGTTCCTTCGTGCCGCCGCCCGCCGGGATGACGCCCACGCCGACTTCGACGAGACCCATGTAGGTCTCGCCGCAGGGCTGGCATCTCGCCGCGTGGATGGCCATCTCGCAGCCGCCGCCTAGGACCAGTCCGGCCGGAGCCGAGACAACGGGTTTTGAGAGGTACTTCATCCGCATGTTGGCGTTCTGGAAGTCCTCGATCAGTTTTTCCAGGATATCCCAGTCGCCTTTCTGAACGGCCACCAGAACCATGAAGATGTTGGCGCCCACGGAGAAGTTCTGGGCGTGGTTTCCCACGACCAGTCCTGTGTAGTCCTTCTCCACGATGTCGCAGGTGTCGAAGATCATCTGGATCATGTCCATATCGACGGCGTTCATCTTGGTCTGGAATTCAAGGCAGGCGACGCCGTCGCCGATATCGATGAGGCTCGCGCCGGGATTTTTCTTGATGACCATGTTGCGCTCTTTGAAGGAGGGCAGGATGATGATTTTCGGGTTTTCCCCTTCCTTCACGTAGCTCTTCGTAGCGAAATCATAGTAGTAGCGGCCGTCCTCTTTCTTCTGGTAGAAGGAGGTGAAGCCCGCCTTGAGCATCTCGTCGATCTTCTTGGGGACTTTCTTCTTCATCTTCTTCATGACGGCGACGGCTTCTTTCACGCCCACGGCATCCCAGGTCTCGAAGGGGCCCAGCTGGTGGTTGTAGCCCCACTTCATGGCATTGTCGATGCCCACGATGTTGTCGCAGATCTCCGGGACACGGTTGGCGGCGTAGATGAAGTTGTTGCAGAGGTATTCGCGGGCGACTTCCGCGGCCGTGTCTGTCCCGCTGAAGAGGACATTCAGCTTGTCGGCGAAACCGCCTTCCTTTTTCTTCGCCGCGCCGATGGACGCGTATTTCGGTGTGGTCGGCGCCACGTATTCCATGGTGTTGTAATCGAGGACGAGCTTGACCCTCTTGCCTTTTGCGTCCGTGGTCTTTTTGTAGAAGCCCTGCTTTGTCTTGTTCCCAAGCCACTTCTTCTCCATCATCTTGGCCATGAACTCGCCGGGCATGAAGTAGCTTCTCATCTCATCGTCCGGCACCGCCTCGTAGAGGTTCTTCATGACGTGATAGCCCGTGTCGAGACCCACGAGATCGAGGGTTCCGAAGACGGCGGACCCCGGCCTGCCCAGCGCTTTGCCGATGATGGCGTCGAGTTCTTCCACCTTGAGGCCCTTCTCGATCATGATGTGGATGGCGTTGGAGATGTCGAAGACGCCGATGCGGTTTCCGATGAAGTTGGGGACATCCTTGCAGATGACGACGCCCTTTCCGAGGACGTCCTCGCAGAACCGGACCATGTAATCCAGCACGTCTTTCTTCGTCTGCTCGCCCGGGATGATCTCCAGTAGCTTCATGTAGCGGGGAGGATTGAAGAAATGGGTTCCCAGGAAGCGCTCCTTCAGCTTGGCGCTGAAGTTTGCGGAGATGTCGCGGATCGGGATGCCCGAGGTGTTCGTGGTGACGATGCACGTGTCTTTGACGACCTTCTGCACCCGCGCGAAGAGGTCCTGCTTGATTTTAAGGTTCTCAATGACCACCTCGATGACCCAGTCGCAATCGGCCAGCCAGCCGAGGTTGTCTTCAAAGTTGCCGCATTTGATCATGGACGCGTTCTTCTTGGAGTAGAAGGCGGCGGGCTTGGATTTGATAACCCCCGCCAGCCCGTTCTGGGCGAAACGGTTTCGCCAGGCGGGGCTTTTCTCGGTGAGACCTTTTTTCTTGTCCTCCTCGGTAAGCTCGAAGGGGATGATATCCAGCAGAACGCACTCGATTCCGGCATTGGTCAGATGGGCCGCGATCGTGGCCCCCATGACCCCTGCTCCTAAAACAGCTGCTTTTTTGATTTCGAAAGACATAGATTCCTCCTTCTCATTTCCGGTCATTCCCGGGTGGGGCCTGGACCATCAGCCGCCGGCCGGGAATCCATAAAGTGTCTATGACGCGAACGATTCTTCCGCCATTTCGATGGGCGTCTTGTCCCCGATCTTGATGGCCGCGCAGCGTGACTTGACCGTGGTCAGGATGTTCAGCGCGAAGAACTTGGCCGCGGCGATCTTGCCGTTATAGAAAGCCACATCGGCGTTGTCATGGACGAGCGCTCTCTGCTTGGCCCTGGAGCCCGCGGCGCCCTTCTCTGCGTAGATGGCGTTCAGTTTTTCAGTCGCTATGGCGGCCTGCTGCATGAGGAGCCAGCCGATCACCACGTCGCCGAAGATTTCCAGATAGGGGGTGGCATAGAGGACGGGGACCAGGAAACTGGCGCTCTTGCCGATCTGGCCGAAGTGCATGGTGAGATCGGAAAGGGCGTTCGCCGCCTCTTCCAGGAAGGCGTTGTAGGATTTCAGGTCGTCGATTTTCCTGAGCCTTGCCATGTCCTTCATCATGTCCGTGGAGAGGTTCTTCACGTTGGCGCCTTTTTTCATGCCCAGCTTCCGGCCCACGAGGTCAAGGGCCTGGATGCCGTTCGTTCCCTCGTAGATGCTGGCGATCTTGCAATCCCGGAGGTACTGTTCCACGGGGTACTCGGAGCAGTATCCGTAGCCGCCGTAAACCTCTATGGCTTTCGAGCAGACCTGGAAGGCCTTTTCCGATGAGTAGGCCTTGCAGACGGGAATGAGAAGCTCGATCATGCCGTGCCATCGTTCTCTTTCTTCCGGTGTTTCAGCGACCGCGGACATGTCGATGCAGTAGGCGGCGTAGTAATTCATGGCTCGGATTCCTTCCACGTGGGACTTCATCCAGAGGAGCATTCTTCTCACATCGGGGTGCTGAATGATGGGAACGGGCTTGGCGTCCGGGTTTTTCATCTCCCAGATGGCGCTGCCCTGGATTC
The DNA here is from genome assembly GCA_964464185.1 of uncultured Syntrophaceae bacterium. Taxonomy (GTDB): domain Bacteria; phylum Desulfobacterota; class Syntrophia; order Syntrophales; family UBA4778; genus UBA4054. The sequence goes on from CAYXFF010000003.1 coordinate 27,366, forward strand.
TGCCCTTCGCGTAATCCACGGCGTGTTCATAGGCCACGGAGGCGAGAGACAGACCCTGCATCCCCACTTCGAGCCGGGCTTCGTTCATCATATGGAACATGATCTTCATGCCTTCCCGCTCCCTGCCCAGAAGCTCGCCGATGCACTTTCCGTCATCGCCGAAATTGAGGGTGCAGGTGGCGGAGCTCTTGATTCCCATTTTGTGCTCAATGTTGCCTGTCCGGACATCGTTGAATTCGCCGATGCTGCCGTCATCATTGACCCGGTATTTGGGGACGATGAAAATGGAGATGCCGCCGGTTCCAGGAGGATCGCCTTCGATCCGGGCGAGGACAGGGTGGATGATGTTATCGCAGAGGTCGTGGTCCCCGCAGGAGATGAAGATCTTGCTGCCCGTGATGCTGTAAGTCCCGTCGGGGAGTTTCTTCGCCGATGTTTTCAGGGCGCCCACATCGCTTCCGGCACCGGCCTCCGTGAGGCACATGGTTCCTCCCCACTCGCCCGTGTTCATTTTGTACATGTATTTGTTTTTCTGTTCTTCCGTGCCGAAATTCTCGATGAGCGAGGCCGCCCCGTTCGTCAGCATGGGGTACATGACGAAGGGACAGTTCGCGGCGTCGAAAAATTCGAAGCAGGCCGTAGAAACCGTGAGGGGCATTCCCTGGCCGCCCACATCGGGGGACTTCATGCAGCACAGCCACCCGGCCTCGACAAATTTCTTGTATACATCGTGAAAGCCCTCGGGCACGAAAACCTTCCCGTCCTTGAATTTCGCCCCTTCCCGGTCACCCGGAACGTACGCGGGTACGAGGACGTCCAGGGACATTTTTTCCGCTTCCGTCATTATCATGTCCACCGTGTCTTTCGAATAATCCGCGTACTTCTTGGTATTGAAGAGCTTTTCGATACCCAATTGTTCGTAAAGGATAAATTGCTGATCCCTTGTGTTAACCAGTAAATTACTCATAACCTTCTCCTTTCCTTGTTTGCCTGTCCTGCTTTTCATCGTCAGGGATCATCTGATGGCGGGAATTCGTCAGATGCCCTTTCGTTTTATGACGCTGTCTATTTAAAGTGCCTCTGAAAGCCTCGTGTCCGGGCCGTCTTTCAAATCCGCTTTGGAAAGGCCGCGGACGAAAACATCCAGGCTGGCCTGAACGGTGGAGCGAATCCTTTGCTCTCTTGTTGTCTCCTTCCCGATGTAAAGATGGAGAGCAATGATGCCGTTCAGAAGGCCCCAGATGGCGTTCTTGTATTGCCTGATATTGAGATTTTCGGGGAATTCCCCCCGTTCAATGCCGCACTTGAAGATTTTTTCGATGATGTCGACGGTGGCGTTTGTCGCCCGGATGAGCTGCTGATTGAGATGCTCGGAAAACCGCAGTTCATCCGTGTGAAGCATGAAAGACATTAGAATCCGGAACAATTCCTTGTCGCTGATGAAAAAATTGATATAAATGTCCGAGAAGTGACGGAGCATGTCGGCGGCGCTGCCGCCCCGCTCGCAGATATCCTCGAGGGTGGAGTGGAACTTGTCGATATCCTTGAGCAGGATCTCGACGTAGATTTCTTCCTTGCTGTTGAAATAGAGATAGACGGCTCCCTTGCTCAATTCCGCTTTCTTGGCGATGCTGGCGACGGTGATGGTCTTGAAACCCTTTTCGAAGGAAAGCCTGCGGGCGGCTTTCAGGATGGCGTTCTTCCGGCCTTCCTTCTCTCTCTTTCTTCTTTCTTCGAGTCCCATGGCTGGTTCCTGCATGAATGGCGGTCATAAGGTGGCTTGCGGTCAAGATATGACCAACGGTCACTAACTATTTCGCACAGACGAAAATATTTGTCAAGGGAAATATTCGCGGAATCCGTTTGTTTTTTTAATCGTTTGAATACGTTGATATTTCAAGCCTCTCCCGTCGTGGCTTTTCATGGCCATTGGGGAAAAAGCCCGTCCTATTCAGGAGATAATTCTATTGACAGACGGGGACGCATGTGTTACGAAAAACCCGCTTTGAAATCCGAGACTCAAGGCGATAAGACCGACCTTTCTGAGAGCAACCAGACGGGCACGCGGACCGTGGTGCTTTTTTTTGTGACCTGAACGCAACTGTCGTTTTTATAAGGAGGACGAGGTGACCCTTCGAGAGGTAAAAGAAATTCTTGATGCCGATATCATCGTGGGGGAGGATCAGCTGGACAAGGAGGTTCACACGGCCTTCAGCGCCGATCTCATGAGCGATGTCCTCGCCTTCGCAACGGCGGGAAGCCTTCTCCTCACCGGCGTCACGAATCCCCAGGTGGTCCGGACGTCGGAGATTCTTGATATAGCGGCTATCATCATGGTCCGGGGCAAGAGACCTTCTCAGGAAACGGCTCAACTGGCACAGGAGCTGAGGATCCCGATTCTTTCAACGAGATATATCCTTTTCGAAACCTCCGGGAGGCTTCATGCCAGGGGAATTGTCGGCTGTATCGTGAAGGTTGGTGACAGGAGCGATGTCCGAAGAGACAAAGTATGAGGGTCATTTT
>CAYXFF010000003.1:29988-43018 GCA_964464185.1 uncultured Syntrophaceae bacterium
CTGGCGATGCAGGAAGGTTATTCAACGGCCTCTCCGATCGTCAGGGAGATGGGGTTCGGGGCCGGGATGGGGCTTGCGAACATGAAAAGGTTCTCCGACAATTTTAACATCACGTCAAAGGTCAATGAAGGTACGCGAGTGGTCATGCAAATTGACCAAGTCCGCTGATTGCTGAACGCAGGGTGAAATGAATCTGGAAAAAATTGCGGAATCATTGAAGCTGAGCGTCCGGTGCGGCGCGAATAACCTCAAAAGAGAGGTCACGGGAGGCTTCGTGGGAGACCTTCTGAGCGACGTGATCGCAAACAGCCAGGAAGGGAATATCTGGATCACAAGACAGATCCATCAGAATATTGTTGCTGTCGCGAGTCTGAAGGACATCGCAGCGATTGTCCTCGTTCAGGGGAGCGAGCCCGCGGCGGAGACCATTGCCAGGGCTGAACAGGAGGGAATTCCTCTCCTGGTGACCGCTCTCCCGGGGTTTGAGGTGGCCGGAAGAATATACAAGATGTTGAACCCGTGAGTCCGCCAGGCCAGGTGTGACAGGCCGGACACGGACAGGGCGAGTTGAATACAGCGCAGGGTTTTTTGAGCAGGATTTTCGGAGCCTTCAGGTTCCGGAAAGTTTTACAGGCAGGGGAAGGTTCATTGGTGTTCAGGGTAAGAAAACGATGCTTAAGGAGTTTCGTTGCGATCTCCATATCCATACATGCCTTTCACCTTGTGCCGACTTGGACATGTATCCAAGTGCCATCGTCGCGAAGTCCCTGGAAGAGCGATTGGATGTAATCGCTGTCTGTGATCACAACTCGTCGGAAAATGTTCTCCATGTCATCAACGCGGCCCGGGGGACGCATCTCAAGGTTTTCCCCGGAATGGAGATATCAAGCCGCGAAGAGGTTCACCTTGTGGCGCTCTTTGATAAATTGGATGCATTGTTGAAGCTCCAGAGTTGGATTTACGATCATCTTCCCGGAAAGAACGAGGAATCCGTATTCGGCTGCCAGGCCATCGTCAACGAACTCGATGAGGTGGAGGGTTTTAACGAAAGGCTCCTCATCGGGGCGACGGAACTTTCGATTGATGAAATCGTCGCGAATGTTCATGAGCTCGGAGGACTTGCTATAGCTTCCCATATTGACCGGCAGGGATTCGGTATTATCAGTCATCTCGGTTTCATCCCCCCCGATCTCCGCCTGGATGCCTTGGAGATTTCCGTAAGGATGGGCCTGAAGGATGCTCGGAAGGAATTCGCCGAGCTTTACCGGATGGCCTTTATCGAGGCGTCGGATGCCCATTTCATCCGGGATATCGGAAGGGCATCGACACGGTTTCTGCTCGAGGACGCGACCGTGGAAGAATTGAAAATGGCTTTTCGCAGGCAGCGGGGCCGGCTTGTTCTGGAGTAAGGCATGCTGGAGTTATCTCTTCATATCCTGGACATCGCGGAGAACTCGACAAGGGCCGGCGCGAAGACGGTCAGCATAGATATCACGGAGGACGAAGCAAAAGACCGGTTGATCATTGAGATCAAAGACGATGGTGAAGGAATGGATCCGGAGACGCTTAAAAAGGCCTTGGATCCATTTTTCACGTCCAAGAAGGTCCGGCGGGTTGGTCTGGGACTTCCGATGCTGGCCGAGGCGGCGGAGAGAACAGGCGGCCGCTTTGAAATCGAATCAGCCGTCAGCGCGGGGACGCGGGTCCGAGTGGAGTTCCGGCACAGCCACATCGACCGCCAGCCTCTCGGGGATATCCCCGGAACATTCATGACGCTGATAGCGGGGAATCCCGACGTGAATTTCGAATACCGCCACCAAAAGGAAGGCGGGACTTTCGCGCTCGACACGGCCGAGATTCGAAAGGAGCTTGACGGTATTCCCATCAATCACACGGAGGTGCTGAATTTCCTGCGGGACAGGATCCGGGAGGGATTGGAGGAAATCGGCGCAATGAACCATTAAGATCAAATAAACTCGATTGTTTTTGTTATATCGGAGGGAAATAAATCAAATTGCGGTAGGAGGACCCATTATGAGTGAAGATGTTTTAAAAGAGTTCAGTCCGGAACAGATTGCGAAGCTGGACGCCATTATTGAAAAATACAGGGGGAAGCCCGGATCGCTGATCCCGGTGCTCGAGGAGACCCAGGTGGCCCTCGAGTATATTCCTGTGGCTGTTCAGAAGCGAATTTCCGCGGGATTGAATATCCCCCCGGCTCAGGTATACGGGGTTGTGACGTTCTATTCCTTTTTCACCATGAAACCCAGGGGAAAGCACACCGTTCGGGTATGCCTGGGCACGGCCTGCTATGTCCGGGGAGGCAAGACCATCGCGGAGGGCCTGGTGAAGGAGTTAGGCGTCGGGGAAGGGGAAACCACGACGGACAGAATGTACACCTATGAAACGGTGAGGTGTCTCGGCGCCTGCGGTCTGGCGCCGGTGATCGTCATAGACGAGAACGTCCATGGGAAGCAGAAACCGGCCAAGCTCAAAGAAGTCATCGGACAGTATAACTGAGAAACGGGGGAATCAGCCATGGCGAAAATAAAGATAGAAGACTTGAAGAAGATCAAGGAGAAGGTTCAGGCGGAGACCTCCCTGAGGGCGGGGGAACGGCGGGTGAAGGTGACGGTCCACATGGGGACCTGTGGCATCGCCTCCGGAGCGCGCGAGGTTCTGGACGCCGTGATGGGGGAGATCGCCGAATCGGGAGCCAAGGATATCGCCGTGACCACTTCGGGCTGCATGGGATTTTGCAGCCGGGAGCCCCTGGTGACGGTCGAGGTCCTGGATCAGGATCCCATCAAATACGAATTAATGAATCCCAACAAGATGAGGCAGGTCTTCAAGAGGCACATCCTGCAGGGTGAGATTCAGACGCCCTTCGTGCTTGCCAAGGGAGCGGAGATCGTAAAATAGTCTTACGGACATTTTCAGATACAAGGTAAGGAGGAACAGGATCCACATGAAGATATATCGATCACATTTACTGATCTGTGGAGGGACGGGATGCCATGCCTCGGGGAGCCTCAACGTAAAGAAAGCCCTGGTAGAGGAACTGGACAAGAGGGGTCTCGCCGAGGAGATAAAAATCGTCGAGACGGGCTGCAATGGTTTCTGTGCCCAGGGTCCCATCATGGTGGTCTATCCCGAAGGGATCGTCTACATGCAGATCAAGGCAGACGACGTTCCGGAACTCGTGGAAGAGCACCTCGTCAAGGGCCGGCCGCTGGCGCGGCTGTTCTACATGGAGCCCACCACGGAAGAGAAGATTCCCACGATGCAGGAGATCCCTTTCTTTGCCCATCAGGAATTGCGGGTGCTGAGGAACAGGGGGCTTATCGATCCGGAGAATATTGAGGAATACATAGCGAGAGACGGTTATGCCGGCCTGGCCAAGGCCCTGACGGAACTGTCCGCCGATGATATCGTCAAGGAAGTTCTCGCGTCGGGACTCCGGGGGAGGGGCGGCGCGGGTTTCCCCACGGGGTTGAAGTGGCAGTTCGCCGCCCGGTCGATGGGCGACGTGAAGTATGTCCTCTGCAATGCCGACGAGGGCGATCCCGGAGCTTTCATGGACCGCAGCGTCCTCGAGGCGGATCCCCATGCCGTGATTGAAGGCATGGTCATCGCCGCCAAGGCCATCGGATCTACTCAGGGCTACATTTACTGTCGCGCGGAATATCCACTGGCCATCCACCGGATGAATATTGCCCTCAGCCAGGCGAGAGACTTAGGGCTTATTGGCAGCAACATCCTGGAAACGGGATTAAATTTTGACATCGAGATTTACCAGGGCGCGGGTGCCTTCGTCTGCGGGGAAGAGACGGCTCTCATGACCTCCATCGAGGGAAAGCGGGGAATGCCCAGGCCGAGGCCTCCTTTCCCGGCCGTGTCGGGTCTCTGGGGGAAACCGAGTATTCTCAACAACGTGGAGACACTGGCCAATATCGGCCAGATTGTTTTGAGGGGAGGTGCCTGGTATGCGAGCGTGGGGACCGAGCGGAGCAAGGGCACGAAAGTTTTTGCCCTTACCGGTGACGTGAACAATGTCGGTCTCGTGGAAGTTCCCATGGGAACCACCCTGGGAACCATTGTCTATGATATAGGCGGCGGGATTCCGGGGGGAAAACGGTTCAAGGCGGCCCAGCTCGGCGGCCCTTCCGGCGGAATGATCCCCGTGCAGCACCTGAATGCTCCCATTGATTATGAGAAAGTCGCGGAGCTGGGAGCCATCATGGGGTCCGGCGGCATGATTGTTCTGAACGAGGACAAATGCGCGGTCGATATGGCGCGGTTCTTCATGGATTTCTGCCAGGATGAGTCCTGCGGCAAGTGCGTGCCCTGCCGTGAGGGAACAAAAAGGATGCTGGAGATCCTCACCAATATATGCAACGGCAAGGGGCAGGAAGGGGACATCGAGCTGCTGGAGAACATGGCCATCGTCATCAAGGATGCCAGCCTTTGCGGCCTCGGTCAGACGGCTCCGAATCCCGTATTGAGCACGATCCGCTATTTCCGCAGCGAGTATGAGGCCCATATCAGGGACAAGCGCTGCACGGCCGTTGTCTGCTCGGCCCTCTTCAAATCGCCCTGCCAGCACACCTGTCCCGTGGGGATGGACGTGCCGGCATACGTCGCCCTGATCCGGGCGGGGCGTCTTGAAGATGCGTACAAGATCATGATGAGAACGAATCCCTTTCCCTCCGTCTGCGGACGGGTCTGTGACCACAAGTGCCAGTCCAAGTGTCGGCGAGGGATGCTCGATGAGCCCGTGGCTATCAAGTTCCTCAAGCGCTTTATCTCGGACAACGCACCGCGGCCGAAGATCGATCCGGTGCCCGTGACGCGAAAAGAGAAGATTGGTGTTGTCGGGGCCGGGCCCGCCGGTCTCACGGCGGCAAAGGATCTCGCGATGCGAGGGTACAAGGTGAATGTCTTCGAGGAGCTTCCCACGCCCGGCGGCATGCTGGCCTGGGGCATTCCCTCTTACAGGCTCCCCCGTGAGATTCTGAATCGGGAGATTGACGACATCCGACAGCTGGGCGTTGATATCCGCTGCGGCGTCCGGGTAGGGAGAGACATCCCCTTTGATCAATTCCTGAAAGACTACGATTATATTTATCTCGCCCCCGGCGCCCACAAGAGCCAGAGGATGGGCGTGGACGGCGAGAATCTGCAGGGCGTTTACGGCGGCGTGGAGTTCCTGCGGGAATTCAACTTGAACGAAGCGGCCTGGCTGCAGGGTGAGAAAAAGATCGGAAGCCGGGTGGCCGTGGTCGGCGGTGGAAACTCAGCCATTGATGCCGCCAGGACGGCGGTCCGACTGGGCGCCGACGTGACCATCCTCTACCGCAGGCTGAGGGCGGACATGCCCGCGGCGGAAGAGGAAATCGTTGCCGCCGAGCACGAAGGAATCAAGATCGAGTACCTTGTGGCCCCCACGAAACTGATCGGAGAAGGCGGCAAGGTTACGGGGATCACCTGCGAGAGAATGACCCTGGGCGATTTTGATGCCAGCGGAAGGCGAAGACCTGTCCCCGTGAAGGGCTCCGAATTCACCCTCAGTGTGGATGCCGTCATTGCCGCCATCGGGCAGACACCCGATCTTTCCTTCGTTTCTGAAGGCAGCGGTGTCAAGGTGAACCGGTGGTCCTGCTTCGATCTGGACGGTTTGAGCAAGTCCAAGACCCTCCGAGACAAGGTTTACGCGGGAGGGGATGCCGTGACGGGTCCCGACACGGTGATCGGGGCCATTCAGGCCGGCCACCAGGCCGCCGAGGATATCGACCGGGCCATTCGGACGACCAACGGCGAACCACTCTACGTGGCGCCGCCCTCCGAGGATATTGTGATTCCCTTCGAAATCGACGAGGAAACGGAAGAACGTCCGCAGGCGGCTATGCCCGAACTCGACGCCCGCGAGAGACGGAAGAGTTTTATCGAGGTGGAACTCGGCTACAGCCGCGAGGAGGCTTTCAAGGAAGCCTGCCGCTGCCTGCGCTGCGATGCGGAAATTTAGGAGTCACCTTCTTTGAAATAATGAACATGATGTGAAATGGAGGAAGATGAATGTCTCAAGTATCCCTGACCATTGACAATAAGGAAGTGAGCGTGAAGCCCGGGACCACGATCCTGGAGGCGGCGAGGAGCGTCGGGATCGACATCCCCACGCTTTGCCACCACCGGGCGCTGGTGCCCGTCGGGGCCTGTCGTGTCTGCGTCGTCGAGGTGGAGGGGCAGCGAACCCTGCAGGCGTCCTGTGTTTTCCCGGTGACGGCTGGAATGAATGTTCAGACGGAATCGCCCCGGGTGGTTCAGGCTCGAAAATTCATTCTGGACATGCTTTTTTCGGAACGAAACCATTTTTGCCCCTTTTGCGAGACGAGCGGGGACTGCGAGCTGCAGAATCTGGGATACCGCTACGGCCTCGACCACTGGGTTTACCAGACCTACACCAAGGCCTTTCCAGTGGATGCCTCGCGTCAGTATTTCCTGATGGACCATAACCGCTGTGTTCTCTGCGGGCGATGCATTCGCGCCTGCAGCGAGATCGCGGCCAATCACACGCTGGGTCTTCGGCAGCGGGGCGCCAAATCGATGATCAATGCCGACACGAATACTCCCTTCGGAGGTTCAACCTGCATCTCCTGCGGAACCTGCCTGCAAGTCTGTCCCACCGGCGCGATCTTCGATAGCCGCAGCTCCTTCATGGGGCGCGAGGCACAGTCGGAAGTTGTCAAGAGCACGTGCAGCCAGTGCAGCGTCGGATGCGGCATTGAACTCATAACACGGGGCGGCAACCTTCTGCGCGTCAGGGGCGACTGGGAAGGCGAGGTCAACAAGGGAGCCATCTGCAAGCACGGACGCTTCGAACCTCTCAATGAAGGGCGGAATCGTCTCTTGAATCCCATGATCCGCCGGAAGGGAAAGCTTCAACCGGTGAGTTGGAGTGAAGCGCTGCAGGCTGTCGCGAAACGTCTTGAAGCGACAGAGGCCAAAGCCGTCGGGGTGCTGACATCCAGCAATGCCACGAACGAGGCGCTTTTCCTGCTGGAAAAGCTGTTCTGCAAGGAGCTCAAGGTGAACAATGTCGGCCTGCTCAATGAAGCCGCGCCGAAGCTGGCGGGCCAGCGGAGAGGCATGCTGAACGACCTTGTCCAGAGCGATCTGATTCTGGTCGTCGGTGTCGATCCGGCCAAGGATCAGCCGGTTTCCTCCTTCTTCGTGAAGCGCGCTGTCGACAAAGGCGCCCGGCTCATCGTCGTGGACAGCGAGCAAAACGGGCTTGTGCCGTTCGCATTCATGAACGTGGAGATGAAAAACATCCAGAAGGCGGTCGAGATCGCCGAACGCGCGGAGAACCCCTTTGTTCTCTACGGCGCCGGTATGACAGAGGACGCTGCGAAGGTTCTGAACAAGCTGCAGAAGAAAGCGGCGTTCGCGGCGATTGAACCGGGCGTCAATACGCGCGCCGCGGTGGCCTTCGGATTCAATAATGGGTTCAAGCCCGCCTCATCCAAAACACTCTATGTGCTCATGGGCGAGGCGGACGGAAGCGGTGAGAAGGCGCTCCAGAGTATTGATAAGAAGGGCTTCGTCGTCGTGCAGGCCAGCTACGTATCGCCCCTGATCGAAAGGGCCGATGTGGTGCTGCCGACGGCTATCTGGTCGGAGCGGACAGGGAGCCTGACCAACACGGAGGGCCGTGTGCTGAAAGCCAACAGGGCGGTCGATCCAGAGGGAGACGCCAAGCCGGATTGGGAAATCCTTTCCCTTCTGGCCGGCAAGCTTGGAAAATCGCTGCCCACATCCTTCGATGACCTGTCTGCTCGCGCGTCGAACGAACTCAAGCGAAAGGAGATTTAATCATGCCAAAAATCAAGATAGCCACTGACTGGCTGGCCGGCTGCGCGGGATGCCACATGTCATTACTCGATATTGATGAACGAATCGTTCAGCTGCTGGAATCGGTAGAATTCACGTCGAGTCCCGTGACGGACTTGAAGCACCCGCCGAAAGAAGGCGTGACGGTGGGCATCCTGGAGGGGGCGATTTGCAACTCCCATAATGTTGAGGTTGCCAAGCAGATGAGGGAGCGCTGTCAGATTCTCATCGCGATCGGCGACTGCGCGACCTTTGGTGGTGTCCCCGCAATGCGAAATCTCGTTGGTACGGATGAGGCGCTGAAGCGCGCTTACGTGGACGCTGAGAGTGTAGTCGGCGGTCTCATTCCAGACTCGGATGAGCTTGGAAAGCCTCTGGAAATGGTGACGGGCGTTGACAAGGTGGTCAAGGTGGATCTCTTCATCCCCGGTTGTCCCCCGAGCGCGGACGCGCTTTTCTACGCTTTATCTGAACTGCTGGCTGGGCGTACTCCTGTGACGCTGCCACCCAAATATTTCAAATACGATTAGAGGAGAACAGCTATGGGTGCTCGAAAAATAACCATTGAACCTGTGACACGCATCGAAGGTCATGGGCGGGTCACGATCTATCTCAATGACCAGGGTGCGGTGGACCAGACGTTTTTTCATGTGGACGAGTTCCGCGGGCTGGAGAAATTCACGGAAGGACGCCCCTACTTTGAGATGACTCAAATCACACAGCGCATCTGCGGCATCTGCCCGGTCAGTCACCATCTTGCGGCCGCGAAGGCCTGTGACGGCGTGGCCCGGGTCGAACCGACGCGCCCGGCGAAACTGCTGCGGGAATTGATGCACATGGGGCAGACGGTCCAGTCTCACGGGATGCATTTTTTCCACCTGGCGGCGCCGGATCTGATTCTCGGATTCGATGCCGATCCGTCGATCAGGAATGTGTTCGGCATCATCAAGGCAAACCCGGAACTGGCGCTGAAGGCGGTGAACCTCCGGCGCTACGGCCAGCGCATCATTGAGCGGCTGGGCGCGAAGCGCATTCATCCCAATTTCGCCGTGCCCGGCGGGGTCAATGCGCCGCTGAATCCCAAGGACCGCGACGAGATTCTGGCGGAGATGGGGACCATGGTGGACATCGCGAAGGTGGCGGTGGATATCGGAAAGGGTTGGCTGGGAGCCAACAAGGAGCTTGCGGCGACCTTCGCGTCCTTCCCTTCCAACTACATGGGCCTGGTCGATGAGGAAGGGGGACTTCAGCTCTATGACGGGGAAATCAGGGTCAAGGACGCCGAGGGCAAGTATATCGCGCAGTTCAAACCGGAGCATTACCTGTCCCACGTCGCCGAGCACGTGGAGCCCTGGTCCTTCCTGAAATATCCCTACTATCGCAAGATGGGCTTCCCGCAAGGCTTCTACCGCGTCGGTCCCCTGGGGCGGCTGAACGTGAGCGACAAGATAGGCACACCCCTGGCCAACGAGGAGTTCAAGCTCTTCAAGCAGATCAACGGCGGCAAGCCCGTTGAGGGTTCCCTTTATTATCATTACGCCCGATTGATCGAAATCGTCTATGCCCTCGAGCGTATCGGCCAGTTGCTGGACGACCCCGATATCCTCTCTAAGGATGTCCGGGCCTATTCTTCATACTCGAATCTCCCCGGGCAGGGGGTAGGCGTCATCGAAGCCCCCCGCGGGACGCTGTTCCACGATTACAGTACGGACGAGAACGGCCTGCTGACGCGGGTGAACCTCATCGTGGCGACGGGCAACAACAATTGGGCGATGCACACGGCGTCGGGGCTGGTTGCCAAGGCTTTCGTGGACGGCAACAAGCTGACGGAAGGGATGTTGAACAGGGTTGAGGCTGCCATCCGGTGCTACGATCCATGCCTGTCCTGCTCAACCCATGCGATCGGGAGAATGCCTCTTGAAGTCACCCTGGTCGCGGCGGACGGCACGGTTCTGGATCGGATTTCCCGCTGAGATCGGACCTGATGGATACGGGGACAAGCGGGCGGCCCCGGTTTTGCCCGCTTGCCATCGCTCTTGCCCGGTAAAGACTCATGCCCAATACCCTGATCATCGGCTTTGGCAACATGGATCGCGCGGATGACGGCGTGGCCTTTGCGGTGGTGAACGCCCTGCGCTGCCGGCTGGGCCAGCAAGCCCTGCCGGAGGACGAAACCGGTCTCGATGCGCTGGGTTCACCCGTGGATTCCGTCTTCCTGCTTCAATTGACACCCGATCTGATGGACGTGATGGGCCGTTACGAAAGGATCGTTTTCGTCGACGCCCACGTGGACGAAAACATGGACGACCTGCATTGCGGGCCTGTCCTGCCGGAACAGGCGACCCTGACGTTCACGCACCACATGTCGCCGGAGATGCTCCTGGCGCTGTTCAAGGTTCTTCACGCCCGGGAGCCTGCAGGTTATCTCGTCTCCATCCGGGGGCATGACTTCGACTTTCACCGCCGCCTGTCTCCGGATACGGCGTCCCAGGTGGAACCGGCCGTGGAGCGGATCCTGCGGCTGGCCGAGGATGACTGAAAAAAGCTTTTTACCGCGCCTCTTTTTATTTCTTTTTTTGAAATTTCATCGGGGCGCTCTTCGAATTGTCCTTCATTCCAGCGGAATAAATGATATTGTAAAGAATAAAATTTGCAGGTAATATAAACAAAACAAGAAGGAGGAAGCGCAGATGGAAAAGGTTATTGACGTCTTAAAAAATTCCGTTGTTTTCCAGAAACTGACCAGTGAGCAGATCAAAAAGCTGGCGGCCGTCGCCTCGGTTGAAAGCCACCCCGCTGGGACACTGCTTTACAAGGAGGGAGATCCCGCCAGTAAATTCTATATTGTAGAAGAGGGGAAAGTCATTCTCGACATGAAATGTGAAATGGGTCCCCATACCCCCCCGAGACAGGTCACCGTGGATGTCATCACGAAGGGTGAATCCATGGGCTGGTCCGCCGTTGTGGAGCCTAACATCTACACGCTCAGTTGTCTGTGCATGGAGCAGACAAGGCTCGTTGCCGTCGACGCCGCCAAATTGAGGGAATTCATTGTCGAGGACCTTGCCATGGGCCTGGAGATCATGAAAGCGATCGCGAAACTGATTTCTACCCGTCTCACCCACACGCGAGTGCTGCTGATTGGTGAACGGACCCTTGGTTTTCTGATGGATCAGACACAATACGCCTGAGCGCGAAGAGGAGAAATGGCCGCATCGAGAAAGAGGTTTGATCGTAACGATCAAACCTCTTTTTTTCAGGAGCCGCTGCAAATGTTGAGACACAGGATCTGTCCGGTTTTTTTTCTTGGCTTTTTTCTCTGTTCGGTTTCACAGGCGCAATCCCTGCCGGAATCGCCTCTTTTTCCGCCGTCAGGGGTGCACAGGGAGGCGGCGCCTTCTCCTCTGCCCCACGTCCAGCCGGTCTTTGAAGACGTTCGTTTCTGGATAGGCCGACAGCCGGAACCGGATAAAATTCTCCTGAAGATGGAGGAGATTGAAAAGGTCAACCGCACGGACCGGCTGAATGATCCCGAAGCGGTTGATATTTTTTCTCTCGCCGGCAGGATCGATTCCGCCTTTTTAAGAACGATTCTGTCCGGCGATCAGCAGAGGTATGGAAAAGGGACGTTTTACGATCTCACGAACCGGATCCTATCTCCCGATTACTTCGCGCGGCTCTTTTCGCGCATGAATCTCCAGGGCATGCCCGCTGTCCTGAAACCGCTTCACGGAGTCACCACCCACGAGACGAATCTCCGTGTTCTCCCCTCCGACGACCTTGTCATGGACAGGCCCTTTGATTATGCCTTTGACCGTTTCCAGTCCGACAGGCTGGACTGCGGAACGGTCGTGACCGTCCTTCACTATAGCGCCGACCGTTCCTGGTGCTTCATTGAGACCGCTCACTCCCGGGGATGGGTCCGGCCGAACGATCTGGCCATCGGAACCAGGGAAGAGGTCATGAGATTTACCGCCGCGAAGCCACTCGTTATCACCGGAGATTCGATTCCCTTTTACAGGGACAGGGAACTCACGCAGTTCGTTTTCGACCTTCCAATGGGCGCGCGGCTGCCTTTCGCCGGCCGGGAAGGGGACGCCTGCAGGGTTCGTCTTCCCTGGCGCGACACCGGAGGCTCCCTGGTCATCGTGGACGGTTATGTTCATTGCGGCGCAGGCGTGCACGAGGGATATCTTCCCTATACCATGGCGGCCGTGTTGAGGCAGGCCTTTAAACTCAGGGAGAGCCGATACAGTTGGGGAGGTCTTCATGAGGGCCGGGATTGTTCCCGATTCATCATGGACGTCTTTCGCTGTTTCGGTTTTCAGATGCCCAGAGACAGCTACCGTCAGGCCGTTTTTGGAGGGGATCGCCGCGTGGATGTGTCTGAACGAACGGAGAGCGCAAAGATGAAACTCCTCGAACAGTGTCCGAACGCGCCGACCCTGCTCTACATGAAGGGGCATGTGATGCTTTTTCTCGGTGTCGTGGACGGCAGGGCCTACGCCATTCACAGCTACTGGGATTACGGTCCATATGACACGCCCGATCTCGTCTACCACGTGGGGAAGGTCGCCGTGTCGGATCTTTCGCTTGGGAAGATCGGGGAGGGAAACCTGCTGCAATGGATCACGGCCCTGATTCCGCTCAAGTGATGCGGGGAAAAGGACTTTTTCAGGAAGCCTTTTGCCTTGCCAGCCTTCGCGTTCTTTTCTTCAGCCGGCTGATTTTTCTTCTGAGAAAATCGATCTTTGCCCGTTCCCCGGCCCCGCTGAGCGACTCTTTCGCTTCTTTGAGCACTCTGATCCTTTGCTTGAGATTTACCACTGTTTCGATGGGTTTTTCCCGGACCTCCTTGACGGGAACGCCCTTTACTTCCTTGATGGCCTGGATCAATTCCGCCTTCTTCATGGCGGAGACGCCGGTGATTCCTCCCAAGGCCAGCGCCATTTCCTTGAGTTCCTTTACGGTGAGTTCCTCCAGGGGCTTTTCTTTTTCCATTTCTTCACCCTCCCTTTATGATGACGGCGTATCACACATCCCTTCATGACCTCCGAACCGCCACAAATACTGCGTGCACGTCAGGCAATCAGGCGAGCCAGGGCCTTGATCAAAACGGTATTCTCCTCATCGGTTCCAA
>CAYXFF010000004.1:0-6134 GCA_964464185.1 uncultured Syntrophaceae bacterium
ATGCCAGCGGAACTCCCTATTGATCAACCAAATTTTGATGCCTCAGGGTACGCCATGTGTTCAGTCAGAGTAGCGGGAAGATACAGGAATATCGAAGTTAGTAAGGGATTTAAAAATTATAAAGATTGCTTTGAAAACTTCTGCGTTCCAAAGATAACTGAGATCTGTGGTGAAGGAGATCGTTGTTCCAATGCTAAGAATTGGATGAGAAGTAGGTAGCGAGAAGGCGGTCTTGAGTTGAAATCACTGCATCTATACACTTCTGCCAATTTCTTCATAAATCCTGCCTTTTTTCGAGACCATCCTTTACCCAAGCTTTGACTTTCCATAACTTGAGTAAGATTGAGATGGCATGCTTTTCGCTAAGCATTGTTCATTACTTTTTCCATCAGTTGATGGAATACAATAGAATCAGGCGCTATTTTGTATGTAATTGAAATTAATAAGATTATTATTGCCCATAATTTGTGCAATCTGGTCCAGACCTGCTTCAAATAAGGAAAAGCCGAAGTTATCAACATCGTTATCAACAGCCGTATCAACACCTTTGAAGATATAGACCAATAACCGCCGATTATCCTTGACATATTTCATGTGCAAGCATATACATCAACTCATTGTAGGAGGATTTGATGTTTTATATCAGCAATTAGCCCTCAAAATATAACCGAGGATTGCCATGGGATGATCATATAACCCTGTTTCTCAAATAAGAGAACGGGGTTTTGTTTTATGAGGGTAAAGTGCGCCTCAAATGACTTACAGGCGAGGGGGGTGCCTGTATGAAAATAATTCTTGTCGTGGATGATGAACCGATTGTTATTTACGTTCTAAAAAAGTATCTGACGAAAAAAGGATATCAAGTCCATACTGCAACAAACGGCAATGATGCTGTTGGAAAAGCAAAAGAACTAAGGCCTCACATCGTCCTTCTCGATATAGCGCTGCCTGATATGAGCGGAATAGATGTATTGCAGGAGATAAAGAAGATTGATCCGAATATCAGCGTGATCATGGTTACCGGTGTGTTTGAAGAAAAAATTGCGATAAATGCCATGCAATTGGGTGCATGTGATTATGTCACAAAACCTTTTCACTATGATTACCTGGAAACCGCTGTGTCGGTTAAAATAGCCATGGTTTTAGATGTGACAAGACGAACTTGAAGTCAACGTCTTGACATGATAACGTCTCATAGATCTCTCTTGAGGTAAGCTCTCCGAATTTTAAGTTCTATTTTTTGAGGTCTATCGAGAATGAAAGAATTTACTTATTATATGCAATTAACAGGCGCGATTATTTCTACGCTGGGTCTGGCTCTAATGGCCTTTTATAAATGGGTGGTGGATAGACTCGATGATCCTTTTGGAGATTACAAAATGCCCACGCTGTTCAAGAGTATTTTTTTCAGAAAAGGATTAATCATTACGATTAGCCTGTTCATATTAACTGGTCTGGTATTTTTATATATTCCCGTTTCTTTATATTTTAAATAAGACATAAGGATCTATCCGTTATTGATCTGCTCCCATTTCGGACAAAATATTCGGAGTACGGTAGGACGGGGCATCAGGGAAAATGTAAGAAAGGAAAAGCAACTCATGCAATCGGCATTTCAGAATCTGATGTTTGTACTTGTTTTCGTGGGCATGACGTTGAGCGGGTGCGGACACACCATCGACAAGAAGGTGCTGATGGATAATGTCAGTACATCGGACTATGAAATTCTCGGCGAGGAGAGGGGCACGGAAAGCGATGACGCGCTTCCGCAGGAAGCCGTCATGGGCGGCCGTAGACCGGCCGAAGGGACCGCGGCACGGATGTTCTACGATCGCCTGGTATACATCATGGGCAATCTTCGCGAGACCGAATACGTGCACCACCGCCAGAGGATCATGAAGGAAGATGAGGGTATCTATAAATATGACTGTTCGGGCTTCGCGGGCGATTTCATTCTCAAACAGGTCTTGCCGCAGCATTACGAGGATCTCGCACGAAACGCGAAAAGATTCCACTCGGGCAAGGATGACGAACATCCGAGAGCCTGGGGTTTTTATGACTACTTCAACGAAATCCTTTCGGGCAGGGACGAAAGCGGAAACGCGTACTGGTATGTTTTCAAATCCATCGAAAAGATTCAGCCCGGTGATATCATCGTCGTGAAATATGATGAAAAATGGCAGGCATCGATGATTGAAAAGTGCAAAAGCGCCAGCACCGGCCATGTGATGATCGCGTGGAGTCCCCCTGTCCGCACATCGAAAGAAGAATTCTCGATCTGTGTGGTAGATTCGGCAAGTTCCGGACACGGCAAAGACACAAGGCGCGCCGGCCATCGAAAATGCAAGGACTCGGGTTTCTTGAGCTGCAGATGCTGCCCTGAAGATATCATCACCGGCATCGGAAAGGGCAAGATGTGGTACGGCGTCAACCGGGAGGATAACCGGCCGGTCTATTACCGATGGCGCAACTCCGACGGGTGCAAGTATACGCTCACGGGCATGAAGACCGATTGCGACGGGAACGACGGCTTTTGCTGTACCAGGAATTGCAAATATCCGCGCAAATACTACGAACGTTTGCAGGGGATCATCATGGCGCGCCCCCTTCTGGTGAAGTGATGTTTCGCGACAGGTTATACCCGAAGATCTAAAGGGGCGGGAGACCGGCTTTCAGGACAAACCTCATGGAAGACAAAAGATCCCCCGCAACCCTCAAAAAAACAAGAGCGGCTCTCCGGAAGCGTGTACCGGCGGGATGAGAGGGAGACGGAAATATCTGCATCATGACCTCTCGCTTCGGAAAGACATTTTCCAACACAAAGTGTATTTTCCCGGCAGCCCCGCGGATCTGAAACATCCACAAGATATCCGCCGCCGTTCCCAGTGGAACATTCATGAGCCGAAGCCGCAGAAGATATTTTTCGATCCTCGCAAGCCGCTCCTTACCAAGATCTGCCAGAACATCATCGGGCACATCAACATCTATCAGACGCCTCGCCAGCAGGAGCGCGTAAAGCAGCACCCTCTCGGAACGGTCCCGGCGTGAGGACACGATGATGTCCGGCCATGCCCCCGCTGCTTCAACATTTTTAATCATCTCAGCAAGATCGACAAACCATATCAGGCGTTCATAACGATGCTTCAACAGGTGGAAGGAAAGGGCTGCCAGTTCGTCGGGCAGCGACAGCCGATAAAGGGATCGGCTTCCGCGGTCGGGAACCGCCCGTTTCCATAGATCCGCGGCGTCGATATTCAATATCTCCCGGCGGCTTCCTATCCTGTGCGAGGAGATGAAATCCCTGTGGAGATCCACCGACAGGATACCCTTGCTGAAGGTGTATGGATACAGCTCGTTCTGAACGAACCCCATGGTTTTCAGAGTCTCTTTCAGGGCGTCAAGCTGCTCCTCCCGCACCATCAGATCGATGTCTTCCATCGGACGAAGCGCGGGGTCGCGATAAACCGTGTTCAGGAGCGCGGCCCCTTTGTAAACAATGACTTTTATATCCCGTCCGGCCAGCGCTTCTTCGAGTGTTTCAATGACTTTCAGCAGGTGTCGATTGATGAGCGAGGTCTCGGCGTATATCCTTCCAAGCCGTTTTCTCATGTCCTCCGGAAGAGCTGAAAGAATATCGAGGCTGCGGAGGTGGTCATAGAATAAGGAAGAGAGGCCCTCATGAAAAGCCCTCTTCTCGACAGAAGGCCAATCCCATTTCTCCGGAATATTTTCTTTGAGCCATGCGGCATCACCAGGGCTCAACGATTGCCGCGCGATGACCTGGAAAAGCCTTCCTTCTCGCGTACTTCTTGTCATGTTACCCGGCATCTTGTTTTTTATTGGTTATCACAGGATGGAAGAAGACTCTGAAGCGATAATGGATGCGATGAATTGTGACTGTTTATCCGTTGTCAGACGCTGCGTGCACGATAAAGCTCTGAATCGAGGATTTCTATCACATAGCCGTGACCGATGATAGAGACATTTGGTGTCTTAATCCCTGCAAGTTTTCTCACTTTGTCCGATAAATAGAGCCGGCCGGCCTCATCCATCTTAACACGTTCCCAAAAACATTGCGGCGCAAAATTTTTTGTTGCATCATACGTATGTTTCAGTATTTCCCATTCAGGGCTGTTCTCCGGGACGAGGAGAACCGAGGTATCCCTTGCAGGAACAACGAGCATGAATCGATCTTGATGTAAAGAGGGACAGAATGCAGCTGGCATTAAAACTTTTTTATCAGCTATAGTGTTGGAATAAATGCCTGTAAAAGGATCCTGTCCCATACCCGCACGACTAATTCCCGTGATTTTCTTTTTCTGGAAACAAAATATGTTTTCAGTAAAACCAAGCAGGGAGAGTATTGCCAACAGGCCTGTTTTTAAAATAAACCGTCTCTCCATGACACACCTCCTATTCCCACTTACACAACGCGGGGCTTGCGGGATGCGTGCCCGATCCATGTTTCGTGATTAGAAAAGCACGCCTTAAAAAGCGCTTCGTATTTTCTCTCAATAATGAAACACGCCACGAATGCAATTCCTTCGTCCTGTTCAATGTCTCATACTTCCCGTCTCGAATGAATCCTATGGCTTTTCCCATGATGGCCCCTATCGTCGTCAATTCCAGAGATAGGTTGTAGCCATCACCTCTCAGATACAGAATATCCCCTTCCCCTTTTTTAACGAGCCTGTGGACGAGATATTCTCTCTTTTCTTCCTGATGATACACAAGAATATTTCCCTTGCGAAGTAATTCCGGTCCCGTCTCTCTCACAACAACGAGATCATTATCCCTCAAAACGGGATACATGGAATTACCCTTCACTTTGAACAATTTCATCGAGAATCCCCCTGAAAAGGGTATGATCATGGAACAGTCCTGAACCCCAGTATACTTCATATGCGGGATAATGACACATCATTTCTAAAAACCGCTTCTGTCTTTTCTGTTCATCCCTGTTATACGACCATAGAAACTGCGGCACCAGTTTCCTTAACAGATCGATCTTTTTTTTAACTTTCTTCAAAAATATTGAGCCATTGTTAACTTTCGGCAGGATCAGATATTTTAACGCAGCCGGTTTATATCGTTCCCGCTCCGGTGAAATTGTCCCATTTTTCAAAAACATTGTCGAGTAAAAAGGAAGCATTTCAACCCCGTCCGGCGTTTCTCTCAGAAGGGTGATGTCATCGCTTAAAAGGTCAAGACCGTTCTTCATGGCCATGTGACTGAACGTCGATTTACCACAATCAGAGGGCCCTGTGGTGAGGTGACCGCCATGGAAGTGAAACCCTCCCGAATGCATGGCCCATATCCCTTTTCGCGCAAGATGCGAATACAGAAGGCCCCCTATCTCCTGCGGCGTTTCTTTCTTTCTGAAGTCAAGAGTAGCCTCTGCTCCTTCCGTTTCGTCTTTCAGGAACAAAGAAAGAAGCCGTGTGAGGTCTTCCTCCTCTTCCAGGCCGAAACAGTTGATCTTTGCCCGCAGGCCGTAAATGTTTACGTTAAGTATCGAGCCCATGGGGAATCCGGATATTCCTTAAGCCAATCTAATTTCCCAAACTGAAAAAAACACCAGTTACACAGAGAAAGGGGTGCCTTTTTGATCAGATCCTTCCTTTCAAATCGCCATTTCAAGACATCCGGAAGAAGATTGAGATGGCGTACAATCAAATCCGTCAGCGGAAATTCCTTGATGCTGCCGAGGCATTCCCTTCCCTTGTAACTATCTGCAGAACTTCCCACATTGCTGAGGTTGTTGCAAAAAAGAAAGTTCCCCTCTTCATCCACTCCGAATTTAAAAAAGGCGTTACAGGTAAAAATATCATTGGATGTATTGAAAGCCTCGATTTTCAATCTCGGGAATATCGGTTGCCAACCGGCAAGCTGCATAAACAGCCGATATATTTCTTCGGGATCAGGAAGCAGTCCCTCCTGTATGAGGCGTCTTGTAGGCTGAATAAACAGAAAGGACTGTGAAACTACATTGAGGCCGGATGTAAAAAGAAGAATGTCCCTGAGTTCTTCCTTGTTGTCATTGGTTACCGCCGTTTTGATGTAACATGGGATACCCAGTAAACGGCACATTCCGATGGCTTCTATTACCCTCCGGAAACTTCCTTCTTTCCTGT
>CAYXFF010000004.1:6234-16448 GCA_964464185.1 uncultured Syntrophaceae bacterium
AAACGGCACATTCCGATGGCTTCTATTACCCTCCGGAAACTTCCTTCTTTCCTGTTTCGGTCGTGTTTTTCCTCCTGTGCGCTGTCCAGGCTGAACCCCACCAGTTGAATGCGTTTGCGGATTTGCGGCGTCCGTATGAGGGGAAATATTCTGTCTTTGAAGAGGTAACCGTTTGTCAGAATTTCAAAATCGATGGTGTTCTCGGCAAGGCTCAGGAAGATATCCTCGAGCTGGGGGTGGAGCGATATCTCCCCCGATCCCGTGATTCCTGCATACCTGAACCCCAGATTCCGGAGCTCTCTCATGAGATCCGAAAACATCTCCTTTTGCATGAACACAGGCTTCGCAGACTTTTCCACAAGGCAGTGCCGGCAGGACAGGTTGCAGAAATTAACGATATCTATGGTTGGCGCGTTCATTCGATTCCATCCATTTCAGTTTGCCGAAAAGCCGGAAACACTTCGTACAGTTGACAGGCCAGTCTTTTTTGGGGTCCGAACGCATGACCTTATCCATGAACCATGCCAGCTTTCGGTAATGCCGCAGAATCCCTTCCTCAATGCCGATTTCCCCAATGTTCCCCAGATATTCCTTGCCGAATACATTCGGACTGTCTCCGTTTGTGGGGTGGGAGAGATTACAGCAGAAGATGAAGTTCCCCAGGTGGTCAAACGAGATTCCGTGGGCCGGATTGCAGAATGGAACCTTGTAATCAGGATCCGCATATCCTTCAATATTGATGCTCATGGAGAAGGAAGGCATGATCCTGCCCGTGATATACTTGATGACCTCCATATATTCTTCAGGCGTGGGCAACAGATTCCGCGATACGAGAAGAGGTGTGGGTGTCAGCAGGACATATCCGAGATTACCAACTCCCCTGGATGTGCATAAATGGGCAACGTCCACGATGTCGTTCCTGTTTTCCCGGTGAACGATGCTCTTGACGGATACGGGAATGTTTTTTTTTACACAGGCATCAATTGAACTCAGGACCTTTTTGAAGCTTCCTTTCATTCTTATCATGTCATGGGAAGCCGCCGTCGCACCATCGAGGCTGAAGCAGGCGCCCGTCAGGTATTTTCTTATTTTTTTTGTAAAGAGGGGGAATATTTTCTCCTTGAAAAGGAAGCCGTTACTGACCAGGCTGAAGCGGATCCCGTGATCCGCGATGATGTCGAAAACGCGCGCCAGCTCTGGATGAAGCGCCGGCTCTCCGCCTGTCAGACACACATCCCCTATGCCAACGCTGGAAATTTCCCTTATGATGCACTCCAGCGTCTCAGGGTCCATGTGCGTCCGGGGAGCAACTTTGTCCCTGAGGCAGTGAATGCAGTCGAAATTACAGTAATTTGTTATATCTATGGCAACATTATAAATCATAAAATGAATCGTTCCAATGGAGACAAATTCTAATCACAGGTCTCAAATATCAGGTGAAAGTCATGTCCAAAGGCAGATATCGCCTAAGCACGAGCAGCCCGCTTCGCAAGTGAATTCTGCAAACCATACGAAGTCTTCGTCATATTTTGCTGCAGTGCATAATTAGACGCCGTAACTTGCTGCAGCAAAGACTGACTGGACTGCGTGATGGCCTGTGATGCTTCCTGAAGCGAAACAGTCGTTGTGGTCGTGGGGTTGCTAACGACATACTGTGTTTTGGTCACCCACGCCCTGACAGTCAGAATCTGGGACTCTTCCCTTATATCGGGCCTTATGTATTTTTTCTTCCCCATAAAGCAAACTCCTTCCCAACCTTGCCTATGAATTACCGAATATCTTTTTCCACATCTGCTTCTTCTTCATCATATTCCGCAAGCAGAAGAGCCATTATTTGTCAACATTCCATGCACGTTTATCATTTATCCATTTTATCATGCGTTTAGAGTATTGTCTCATGTTATCCGGTACGTCTGGCAAGGGCTCGCTGCAGGGCAACACCGGTATTCGTAATTACATTCTGTAGGGCAACATTTACGTTTGTAACGGCGTTCAGCAAGGCCTGATTGGTCTCGGTGACTGCTTGAGAAGCTTGCTGAAGCGTCACGCTTGTAGTGGTTGTCGGGTTGCTAACGACATACTGTGTTTTGGTCACCCACGCCCTGACAGTCAGAATCCGGGACTCTTCCCTTATATCGGGTCTTATGTATTTTTTCTTCCCCATAACACTGCTTTCTTCTCGAGCCTGTTCATAAAATCCCGGATATCTTTTTCCACATCTGCTTCATCCACATCATATTCTGTAAGCAGGGCTGCTTTTATTTCTTCAATAGTTTTTCCCTCGCGCAGCATCGAATAAATGAGAAGAGCCGTTTCATTGAGAAAATAGCTCGCTCCTTTCTCAACATCGATGATCATGCCTTCGCCTTCAACCTCTGCAAGAATGATATCATCTTTCATCGTCATCCGGAACCTCACTTAACGTCATTTATAGACTATATGACATTATTTTGCAATCAAAGGAATGGAAATGTCAAGGGAGGGAGAATCCTTCCCTCACCGTGAATTTGCGTAAAACTCTCTCACCAAGAGCGCCCTGGAGAGATGTCGTGTCGGCGCCCTCGGCAACGAGGTTGAGAGAGTCGGCCCCCGTTTCCGTGAAGCCGTCCCGGTGGCCGCGCAGGGCGAGATTTTTCCGAAATGTAAAGATTGGAATGGATCTGCGGCCACCTGATTTCCACCAATATAAATTCGGTTGTTTTCAGGCATTGCATTTTGTTTTTTATCATATGTACTGGAGGGCAGTATCAAAAGAGGTTTCATTAAAAATGAGAGAAAAACCTTTGTATCTCACCCAGAGCTTGCAGAGAACACAGAGTTCTCAATTTGATTTTTCCCTGCGAACTATGCGGCCCCGAACGATTCTGATGAAAACGGTGGAATGGGCAAAAGATAAAAGAATTTCAATTAATATTAACAAAACCGAAAAATTAAAAAGGAGGTGTGCCATGAAACGTTTTATGATCGGAACCACCGCAGTTATTGTGCTTTGTCTGTTCATCGTATCCTTTGCGGGAGTCGCGTCGGCGGATTGTCCGGACAACAAGTGCAATTGTGTGGTGGATTATAGCAATTGGACGAAAAACTGTGGAGGAATCACGATCGGGATGTGCTGGAGCTGGTCGCCGCCTGCATGTGAATCCTGCAAAAGTGCCAAAAAGCTTAGCAAGAAATGCAACGAAAAGTATAAGGATTGTTGCAGTAACTCATGCAAAGTGGCCTGGTGCAGCCCGTGACGAAACCCCTTGCAGAATCTTTTTTTAAGGGTCTAACCAATGTGAACAGTAACTCATAGAGTATATTCACCGGTAAGAAGCAGTGTTCATGGCATAGGGTCAGATTCGAAGAATCGAAAAAAGGAAATTTATCGGAATGACACTTGCATTCTCACAGCATATGTCTTAATCTCCTGACATTCAGTTCTGCTTCTTTCTTCATTTTGCGAAATCATTGAGCGAGCCCTTGCCCCGCATTTCGGGCCGTCAATTCTGTCAAGGGATGAGATGGTTTACTTGTGGCTGAAATCATGCCGGATGAATCGCCTGGCCATGGCGGTGATCATCATTATCCTCCTCCAGGCATTTCCTGCCCTTGGTGAAGACAAACAAGTTGCCGGGGCAACACAGGTCGCAAAAACCAGGACGCTCACCCTCGCCGACTGCGTCATTCTCGCCCTGCAGAACAACGTGGCCATCCGTAACGCTTACCTGGACAGGATATCCCAGAGGATGACCCTCCGCGTCGCCGAGGACAAATTCATGCCGCAGCCTTCCCTCAGCTTCTCCACATTGACCACGTCCAACTTAAGCACCGATAGCACCCGGACGCAGGGGTCCGCCCAGGACGCCAAGTTTGTGACCACCCTGACGCTTCCCACGGGAGGCGCTGTTAATTTTACCTGGGACAATCCGGCCAATAAACCGGATGTGGGGCAGGATTACAGTTACAGTTCAGGCTGGAGCGTCACCTTCACGCAACCGATTCTCAGAAATGCCGGAATCGATGCGGCCACCCAGTCCGTCCGGCAGGCGCGTGTTGCCGAAGAGCAGGCCGTTCTCGATCTGAAGGACACCCTCACAAACACGATCACGACAACCATCACGAACTACCGGGCCTACGTATCGGCTTTGCGCAACTACGACATCCAGGTGAAGGGTCTGGAAACGGCAAAGCAGACCCTGGAAACGAACAAGGCGCTGATCAACGCCGGCAGGATGGCCCAAACAGAAATTATCCAGACGGAGAACGATGTCGCCAACCAGGAATTGAGCGTCATCACCGCCAAGAACAGTATTGACTCGGCGCTCCTGACGCTGCTGCAGACGCTCGACCTTGACAGGAGCACCCGGTTCCAGCCCGTTGAGGAGGCGGAACAAAAGGTATCCCCTCCGTCAATGCAGGAGGCTATCGCCATCGCGCTCAAGAACCGCTCGGATTACATCAAGGCGGCTCAGAACCTCGATCTGGCGAAGCTGGACATGGACGTCAAGAAAAGGGGGCTCCTCTGGGATCTTTCACTGGTTACAGGCGCCAGCCGCACCGGCACGGATGACACCTACAGAGGGGCTTTCGGTGATCAGGCGCCGGGAAAAAGCAACTGGAACGTGGGTCTGACGCTCAACATTCCTTTGCGGGATCTGGCGACGGAAAACACCTACGTGTCGGCAAAGGTTGCATGGGAAAAAGCAAGGATCAACCTGAAAAAAACGACGGCAGACATCGGGATCGACGTGCAGAACAAACTTCGCGACATCGATGTCAATTACAGGAGCTATATCCTGTCCAGGAAAGGACGGGAACTCGCGGAAAAGAAGCTCGCGATCGAACAGGAAAAACTGAAACTCGGCCGGACGACCAATTTCCAGCTGGTCAGCTTCCAGAACGACGTGAGAAACCAGCGGACGTCTGAGCTGCAGGCCCTGATCACCTATCTCAATTCCCTGACGGCCCTGGACCAATCGCTGGGCGTGGTCCTCAACCGCTGGAACATCACCGTCAAGCGGGAAGACGAGGGCGTCAAACTGCCCGAGGCGGATAAGAAAACGGCCAATCAGAAAGTGTCGATAAAGGCAGAGTAAAAATCATGGGACAGGACGAGATCATCTACAGGAACATCCTTGAAAACATGTCCGACGGGGTCATGACGATTTCTCTCGACGGTCGCATCCTCACCTTCAACGAAGCGGCGGAACGGATTCTGAATCTCAAGAGAACGGAGGTCGTCAACCGCCTCTTCGGCGAGGTTCTCCTGACCCGGAAAGGCAACGACGACTTCAACCAGGCCATCCTGAGCGCCGTCTACGACGCCTCCATGTCGCAGAACAGCACTGTCAGCTACCAGACGGAAGAAAAGACGCTCGCCCTTTCCGTCACCACATCCTTCCTCCGGTCCACGCCGGAGGGAGAGAAGAGGAACGTGGCTGTCATCGTCGTTTTCAGCGACCGTACCGAGATCGAACAGCTCCGTCAAAAAGAAATCCAGCTGAACGAAGAAATCAAGATCCAGCACCAGGCATTGCAGAAATCCTACCTTGAACTGGAGGACTCCAATGCCCTTCTCCAGGCCGCTCTGAAGAAGGTGCACATGATCCGTATCACGGCAACCGCCCTGATCATCCTCCTTTTTGTCTCTATCGGCTTTGTGACCTGGATAAAATCTTCACCGGGGAAATCAGCCGGCATGCTCTTTAAGAAGAAGAAAGACGGCGCCCCGATGATCTACACCGTCGTCCCAAGGAATCTCACGGACAGCATTTCTCTCAAAGGAAACCTGAAGCCGATAAAAGTGGTAAACGTGACGAGCCCGTTTTCGGGGACGGTCAAGGAAAAGCTGTTCGAATACGGCGAAACGGTCACGAAAGGTCAGATCCTCATGCGCATGGACGTCTCGGACATGGAATCGAAGTATCGGGACGCTAAAGCGGCCTTCATCAAGGCCGGCGAAAAATATCGGGAAGTCATGAACTGGCAGAAAAGCGACGAGATGGCCAAGGAGACACGATCCCTGGACAAGGCCAAGAAAACCTTCCAGGAGACGGAGATTCTTTTCAAAAAAGGCATCGTTTCGGCCAATGAATACGATGATGCAAAAACCAACTATGAAAACGAACGTCAGACCTTCAGGACGACCAAAGCCAAGGGAGAGGGGGAAAACCTGACCCTGGCAAAGCTGGAATTTGACAATGCGAAAGCAAAACTCAACGAACTCCAGTCACAGCTCGGCGGGGCGGTTGTTCGTGCCCCGGTCTCCGGCACGATCATCCGCTCCGGACTGGCGGACAAGGATAAAAAAAACAAAGTGATTGAAAAAGGCGCCTCCTTCAGCCAGGGCGAGATGATGATATCCATCGGTGATACCAGCGGACTCTCTGTGGCGGCTTCCGTGGACGAGATGGAGATCACGAAAATAAAGAAGGGACAGGAGGTCGTGATTACCGGGGAAGCCTATCCGGGCATCTCGCTCAAGGGGACTGTAAATTACATCTCGTCACAGGCAAGCCCCAAGACAGGAGATGGGGATGGATCCAAAGTCGCGACGTTCGACATCAGCATCGCCGTGGCGTCTCTCCCTCCGGAGGCAGCGAAGATGGTGCGACTCGGCATGTCCTCGACACTGTCCATCCTCACCCTGAACAAACCGGATGCCATTCTGATTCCCATCAGCGCCGTCCAGACGGAGGGGAACGATCATGTCGTGACGGTCATCGACCGGAAGACCCGCGAAAAAAAACCGGTCAAGGTGGAGACGGGGATCACGACCCTGGACTCCGTGGAGATCATCAAGGGCCTCAACCGCGGGGACGAGATTGCCCTGAATTAACGGAGTGGAAGTGCTTCATGGCCATGCTTAAAGCCGTGGATATCCACAAAACCTATAACGTTGGACCCACGAAGATCGACGTCCTGAAGGGGATTTCCCTGGAAGTGGAGCGGGGAGAACTGCTTGCCGTCGTCGGGGCTTCCGGCAGCGGCAAGTCCACCCTGATGCACATGCTGGGGCTTCTCGAACAACCCACATCGGGGGACTACTACATCGAAGGGGAAAAGATCCGTTACGACAACGATCATGAGCTTTCCAGCCTGAGGAACCGGAAGATCGGATTCGTTTTCCAGCAGTATTACCTGCTCCCGCGGCTCACCGCCCTGGATAACGTGGGCATTCCCCTCGTCTACCGCGGGATGAAGGACTCCGAGATCAAGGAGCGCTCCATGGCTCTCCTCAAAAAGCTGGAAGTGGCAGACAGGGCCGGACACAAGCCCGACGAAATGTCCGGAGGCCAGCAGCAGCGCGTGGCCATCGCCCGCGCCCTGGTGGGAAACCCTAACCTCGTCCTTGCCGACGAGCCGACGGGAGCTCTCGATACGCACACGGGTCAGGAAATCATGAACGTCTTCCGGAAGCTGAACGAGGAGGAAGGAATCACCATCATTGTGATCACCCACGACCCGAAGATCGCCGCGCAGTGCAGACGCAGGGAAGAGCTGTCCGACGGGCTGCTCGTGAAATGATGGAATACCCATGATACTGAAGGCAAACATAACGGAGGCCTTCCGAAGCCTTGCCGGCACGAAGCAGCGGACGATCCTTGCCCTGATCGGAATCATCATTGGAATCGGCTCCGTCATCGGCATGGTCTCCATAGGCGCCATCGTCAAGAACGAAGCACTCAGGCAATTCCAGGACATGGGTGTCGATATCGCCATGGTACGCAAGACAGGTTCCGACAAGTCCACGGAAATGACCCTCAAGGACATCTTAGACTTGAAGAAACATGTCCCCGCAGTGCTGGAGGTCGCTCCTTTTCTCACCACGGAAGGCGATTACGGTTCCGGCAGCAAAAAACTGGACCTGGTGCAGTTGGGCGTCACGGAAGCCTTTTTCGACCTCAACAAAATCAGGGCAATCGAAGGCCGGCTCATCACGGACCTCGACGAGTACCGGTATTTCTGCGTCATCGGCAGGGAAACAAGCAATTACCTGAAAAGTCAAGGTGCCACCAACATCATCGGCAGTCAGATCCCTCTCGGCAACAGGATTTTCACGATTGTGGGAATCCTCGATACCGTACCGGAAGGCGGCATGAGGCCCTATGGAATCAACAGTTCGGCCATTATGCACGTCACGACGGCCAGCAGATCGTTTCAGGACCCGGTACTGACCAATTTCATGGCCCGCCTTGACGGGAAAACATCAACCGCCGAGAGCAAGGCGGAGATAGGGAAATACTTCGAAAAAACGGAAAGGGGTCTTCAGATTTCCATCAATACGGCCGAAGAGCTGATCGCGGGCATGAAAAAGCAGATGCAGCTTTTTTCACTCCTTCTGGGCGCCATTGGAAGCATCGCCCTGATCGTCGGCGGCATCGGCGTGATGAACGTGATGCTCATTTCCGTGACCGAGCGCCGCAGGGAGATCGGTCTTCGCCGGGCCCTCGGGGCACAGCAAAAGGATATCCAGACGCAGTTCATCATTGAATCCGTGACGCTCTGCCTGTTCGGCGGCATTCTCGGCATCCTTTTGGGCATCATCGTATCGTTTATTTTCGCATTGATCTCCAAATGGGAATTTCTCATATCCTACGGGTCCATCGCCCTCGGCTTCGGCGTGTCTGCCGCCGTGGGAATTTTCTTCGGCTATTATCCGGCCCGAACCGCCTCAAGGCTCGATCCCATCAGGGCGCTGCGGTCTTAAAGCCTCAGATGCTCATAATCACATTGGACGCCCACAGACGCGCAAGAAGACTCTATGCCCTCTAATGAAAATTCCAAGGATGCCCTGATCATTTTCAGCGTCGCACTGGCAACCTTCATGGCAAGGCTGGACAGCTACATCGTCAATGTATCTCTGCCGACGATGGCAAGGTATTTCGACGCCGGCTTGAGCGACATTTCCAGGGTTGTCTTTATCTACGTCCTGGCAACATCGAGCACACTCCTGTTGTTCGGCAAATTGGCGGACAGGAAGGGTCTGAAAAGATTTTTCCTCTGGGGTTATCTTCTTTTCACCGGCGGTTCTCTTCTGTGCGGTGTTTCCACCGGCATCCACATGCTTACCGTCTCCCGTTTCGTCCAGGGGATAGGGAGTGCCATGCTGGCCGCGACTTCCCTGGCGATCATATCGCGGCATATTCCCCGGGAAAAAACCGGGAGGGCCTTCGGGATATTCACCTCGGCGAGCGCCCTGGGGATAACCCTGGGAGCGCCGCTGGGCGGATTCATTACGGAATACGCCTCCTGGCACTGGATTTTTCTCATCAACATACCCATAGGGATAACGGCAATTCTTGTCGCCGGAAAAGTCATCCCCGGACAGGTCATGCAGGAACGGGACATCAACATCACCCGGTTTGACTTCCCGGGGGCCCTCCTTAGCCTGGCGGCAATCTCCCTGTTGCTGTTTACCATGAACAACGGCCAGGAATACGGCTGGACTTCCGCGATTATCTTCTCCGGATTCATTCTCTCAGCCCTTTGCGGCGTCGCTTTTGTCGCGTGGGAAAAAAGATTCGCTTCACCCCTCATCGACCTCGGGCTGATCGGGAATCCGCGGCTCTACTTTCCCTTAATCGCGAATTTCATCATCTACATGACCATGGCTGCGCATAATTTTTTGATTCCCTTCTATCTCGATCTGCTGAAGCATATGACTCCGGCACGCATCGGGCTTTTTCTGATGATCTACTCGGCCGTGTTCGTGGTCGTTCCATTCTTTTCCGGGAAATATTCCGAAAAAACGAATCCCGTTCTCATCAGCACCTTGGCCATGGCCATCACGGCGTTTTCGTTTTTCTTTTTCTCGTTCACCCTTCATCTCGGGGGCCTTCTCTTTGTCGTTGCTTTTTTTGTCATCAGGGCGATCGGCAACGGTATGTTCGTCCCGCCGAACAATATCCTGATCATGAAGGCATCTTCCCAAAAGGACGAAGGAACCATCTCGGGTGTTCTGAATACAGTGTCTTATCTGGGAGCAACCATCGGCGTTGTCCTGTTTGAAACCCTCTTTTCGCAGATCATTCATCCGTCCGGAAGCGATCACACACTGACCAGTGCGGGCTTCTCCGCCGATAACCTTTATACCGGCTTCCGTTATGTCTTCCTTATGCTCGGTTTCATAAGTGTCGTCGGAGCGATCGTTTCGTATCTTACCGGAGCGGAGGAAAAGAGAAAGCTAAAGGAGATTTCCCAATGAGCACAGAAAAAAAACCGTCTCACCT
>CAYXFF010000004.1:16548-30919 GCA_964464185.1 uncultured Syntrophaceae bacterium
AAGAGAAAGCTAAAGGAGATTTCCCAATGAGCACAGAAAAAAAACCGTCTCACCTTATTGTCAAAGCAACCGTCGCGTCACACAGAAAATACCTGCCGGCGATTTGCAGTCTTGTCCGCGACTATGCCGTGCGGGCAGGATTAACCGAGGAAGAGGCCGGGCATTTCGAGATCGTCACGGAAGAGGCATGCCTGAACGTCATTCAACATGCCTTCGAAAACAAGCCTGACGAATATTTCGATGTCATCGTCGAGACCCGTCCCGCACGGTTTGTGGTCGCTGTGGAAGACAGGGGATTGCCGATGGACTGGAAAGAAATAGAGGGGGATGAGCGGGTCGGGTTCGGCATGCGGCTCATCAAGGCCTTCACCGATGAGGTGCGCTTCATCAATCTGGGTCTTCAGGGAAAGAGGATAGAGTTCATCAAGGATTTTTCGCAGGAGAAAAGCCTGAAGGCGGAAGGCGAAGAACGCGATGATGCCGGAGAGTCCGCCGACATTGTCCGTGAGGATGTCCCGATCGTGATCAGATTGATGCGCCCCGATGAAGGGGCCGCCGTCGCCCGGTGCCTTTACCGCGTCTATGGCTACTCGTACATGGAGTACGCGTATTTCCCGGAAAAGATCAGGGATCTGATTGAAAGCGGCCTCCAGGTCTCCATGGTGGCGCTGAATCCGGAAAATGAAGTCGTTGCCCATCAGGGTTACAAAAAAAGCCATCCCGGCAGTCCCGTGGCCGAGATGGGAGCCGGGATCGTCGATCCCAGGTACAGAGGCCGGGGACTCTTCGAAAGAATAAAGAAGACGAGTATCGATTACGGGCGCGATCAGGGGCTTTACGGACTGTTCATCGAATCCGTGGCGGTCCATCCCTACTCCCAGAAGGCCAACCGGGCGCTGGGCGCCAGGGAAACGGGGATCCTGTTCGGTTATCTCCCGAAAAGGCTGTCCTTCAAAAAGATCGATGAGGCGACGGAGCAGCGCCAGGCCGTTGTCCTCATGTACAACAGGCTCAACAGGGAACCTGACCGCACGGTCTATCCCCCCTATCAGCATCGGACCGTCATGAGCAAAATCTACGAGAACGGCGGCTTCACCCGCAACTTCGGCGATGCCGCGGAAACCCGGGACGGGATGGAACCGCTTTCACATGTGGAGATCAACGCGAGTCACGACCTGGGAATGGCCTTCTTCAAATTGATAAAATATGGAGCGGATTTTCAGGATTGCATCCGCTACCATTTGCGTGACATGTGCCTGCAGAAAATCGACTGCATCTTTCTGGATCTGCCGCTCTCAAACCCCGTCACGGCAAAATCCTGCGCGGCGGTGGAAATGCTGGGTTTCTTTTTTGCCGGGATGATTCCCGAGCTCGATAACGGGGATTTTCTGCGCCTCCAGTATCTCAACAACGTGAAGATCGATCCGTCAAAAACGGTGGTTGTGTCTGATGTCGGGAAATACCTTTTCGACTACATCTGGAAAGAGTGCGAAAGGGCTTCCCGAAAGTAACAATGTGATACTGCATGACCCATTGTTTCGCTTATTCCACCTGGTTTTCTTCCGTATTAATTAATAGTTTTTCAAGCATGGTTTTTTCGTTCTGTAAATGTCATCAAGTGATTCAGGATGCTGGTCTTCCCCAAGCAGCCGGGTCACACCTGCCACGCATGTGACTTCAGATTAAACTCAAGCCGTAATTATTCCGTAAGTGCGACCGGATCAACTCCTGCGGTCGCTTTGCCGGGTATAAGAACAGGGACATCCATGTTTCGTGTATGCAATCTGCGTCTTATGACCGCTTTTTTCATTGTGTTGACTGCCATGCTGATGATCCCGGGGGCGGTGCACGCCCAGGTCGGCGAAATCTCAACGATAAGCCTCACCGTGACCGCCAGGGTCAAAGGATACTGCAGCATTTCCCAAGCCGCTTCGCCCACTCTGCAGTTCGGAAACCAGGACGGCATCTCAGGACCGGAGACGATCACCCGTGAGACAACCATCGCCTTTGCCTGCACCGCGGATATCCCTTTTGCGATAACCATCGGAGACGGGAACCATTACGGCAGCGGCAGGAGGATGAAGCATAAATCAGAGAATGAATACATTCCTTACGATCTCGCCGTGTCGCCGTCATCCGGTACGGGAAGGGGAACGTCGACGGAAATCACGAGCACCCTCACCGGGACCATACAGAAATCAACGCTCAAGACTATTCCCGTTGGAGACTACGATGACGCCGTTATTGTCACCATCGAAGCAAAATAACAATCCCCGGACGGAGCATGAAGGCCGGTGGATCTGTCTTTTCGTCACCCTATTTGAAAGGAGGACCACCATGTTACGGAAAAAGAAAGGTTTTATTTTATATGTGCTCGGTTTCCTGAGCATTATCGCCGTCGCAACCGCCGGCGTGTCTTACGGTGGCAACACCGTTACGGTCCCGGTAAAAGTGAATCTCGTGGGGTCATGCGACATACAGAACACTCCCGAAATCAATTTCGGCGACGTCAATCCCCTCGATGCAGCAACGGACCTCACAAGCACCAGCGCGCTGAACTTCACCTGCAGCTCCGGCACGACGTACAAGATCGAGCTGGACAAAGGCAAATACTACAAGGACACCGATAAAAGAATGAAGCACGAATCCAAGGACAATTACATTGTTTACGGCCTGAGCACCCCCTGCTCGACCGGTACGGGCACGGGTTCCCAGGTGTCATGCAATATCACGGGAACGATTTCCAAAAGCGTATCCCTAAAAGACAACCCCGTGGGAAAGTACAACGACGATGTCATCGTTACCATCACAGCGACCAACTGATGCGACGCAGCCCCGGATCCTGCGCGGGAGCGTCCTTTTCATATTTCTGTTTGCCGCAATCGTCGGCTGCTTCTTTCAGGCACGCCCCGCCGTTGCATACTCCGGGAAATGGGCCATCTCTCCAGTCACGATCGATCTCGACCGCAAGGTTCGTTCCGCCGTTGTAACCATTTACAACCAGGGACAGGGGGCCGGCGAGTTCGAGGTGAAGGTTACGGAGTGGAGCCAGAACGACAGGGGAGAGGATGTCCAGTCACCCACAAAGGACATCATTTATTTCCCGAGATTTCTGAAGATCGCCAAAAATGAATCCAGGATCATCCGGCTGGCTGCCCGGACGCCCGCGGTGCGTAACGAAAAAACCTACCGGCTCATTGTGGCCGAACGCCCCGACAGGAGCACGCCAAAAGGCACCGGTGTGAGTTTTCAGTTTCAGTTCTCGATCCCCCTCTTCGTCCTCCCTCCGAACAAGGTCGTAAAGGGAAAGATTCTCAACAGCGGCGTGTCCGTCGGAAAGGTGCGCACGACCGTCACAAACGAAGGCAATACGAGATTTCGCGTTGATTCCGTCGCTGTTCAGGGGAAGAACTTGAAAGACGAGATCCTCTTCGAGAAAACCATTACGGGCTGGTATATCCTGGCTGGCGCGTCAAAAGTTTATTCCGTACCTGTCCCCGCGGACAAATGCGCAGGGTTGGCAACGTTGGATATTACAATCAAGGCACGCGATCTGATCCTCAAGGATACCGTCGCTGTGGACAGGGCCGCATGCGGCAAGGGCAAACAGTAATTCATAATCGCCCGCCGCGCGGGTTGAACGTTTTTATAGCGGCCTTTCTTTTCATCCTCCTGGTTTCGGGCGGTTACGGCCTCGCACAGGACGGACTTGAATGGGTTCCGATCAGGCTCGTCCTCAATCACATCGAAAAGGGAGACTGCGACGCGCTGATGACCAAAGACGGTGATTTTTTCCTTCTCGAAGAAGATATGAAAAAGTTCGGCATAAACGCATTTTCATCTCGAAGCATGGTATTCAACAAACGTGTTTTCAGATCGCTGCGTTCCATAACCGGCGTCATCTGCCGCTTCGATGAAAAGACCGTCACTCTCGATGTCACGGTGCCGCCGTCTTTCCTTCCGAATCAGGTCATCGATTTCGTCTCGCGTCCCATGTCAGACGTGCACGTGCCCCGCGACAACCGCAGCGCCTTCCTGAATTACGGCTTCACCTACGATACCGAAGACTTTCAGCGCAATGCCGCTTTCAACTTCTCAAACCAACTCGGAATCAACGTAAAAGACTACACCTTCCTCACCGAATCATCGTATTCCAAAAACGTCCATTCAGACCGTTTCGTAAGACTCTTGTCCAGTCTCAGCCGCGATTCAAGGAGCGACATGACAAGAACCACATTCGGCGACTTCTTCGCCTCATCAGGCAGCCTTGGCGGCTACATGAACATGGGCGGAATCAGTTACTCCCGGGTTTTTCGCATCAATCCCTATTTCGTCCGGGATCCCGCTTTCAACTTTTCGGGACTTGTTCCTTTCGCCACGCAGGCCGACCTCTACGTGGACGGCATGCTCGTCAGGAGTCAGAAGCTTCAGCCCGGCCGCTTCGAGCTGCGCAACTTATCCTATTACGGCGGCTACCGGAACGTGGAAATCGTCCTCAAGGACGCCTTCGGAAGAGAGGAACGAATACTGGTCCCCTTTTACTTCTCAAACATCATGCTCAAAGAGGGGCTCCATGGGTTCAGTTACAACCTCGGTTTCATCCGGAAAGATTATGGTCTGGAGAACAATCATTACAGCATCCCCGCATTCAGCGCATACCACCGTTACGGGATGAACGACCGCTGGACCGTCGGATTCCGGGGTGAAGGCACCGGCAACCTGTTGAACGCAGGCCCGGAGACCTCCATAACACTCGGCAGTGCCGGCATCGTAACGCTTGGGGGCGCGTACAGTCTCGCGAGAGACGCCGCGGACGGCGCGGCCGGGCTTCTCACGTACGGCTACCAGCGGGGATGGTTCAGCGCGCGCGTCCTCCTGCAGGGCTTCAGCCATGATTACCGCACGGCTTCCGACAACGGGAATACCCTGTCCCCCTTTTCCATGCCGCGTTTTCAGGCCAGCGGCGGCATCGGCATCTCCATGGGCAGGATCGGCTCGCTGTCTTTCGACTATACCCGCACGGAAAGATGGGACTCCCTTGCAGACTCAACGGAGGAGACCGTCACGTACGCGACCAACCTCGGAAAATCGTCCACCCTGCAGATCACATTGAGACATGAAAACGGGGCAAACAACGATATACAGTTCTTCGTCAGCCTCAATTTCTATCCCTGGCGGGATCACCAGGTTTACGCAAAGGAATCCAGGAACGGGAACTCGGAAACGCAGGGCGTGCAGATTGACAAGACCGTACCCCAGGGAGAAGGATACGGGTACAGGGTCTCCATGGACAGAAGCAAAACGGACGCGTCGGACGCCGCATACACTCTCAATCCCTATGTCCAGTACAACGGGCGATACGGCATCTACTCCGCCGATTATCGCGCTACACAGTCCGGGTCGGATCGCTCCGGAACCGGGCAACTGACCGCAGCCGGGGCTCTGGCCTATATTGACGGTTCCATCGGCGCCACCCGACCCATCTACGACAGCTTCGCTCTGGTCAAGCTCGAAGGGCTCAAAGACGTTGCGGTGCTCTCCGCCAACCAGCCCATGGGGAAAACCGACACAAGCGGCCGCCTTTTCGTACCGAATCTCAGCTCCTACTACAGCAACCAGGTCGCCGTGGACGCTGCGGACATGCCAATGAACTACAGCGTGTCGAATGTCGTCAAGTATGTATCCCCGTGGTATAGGGGCGGAGCCGTAGTCGATTTCGCGCCGGCCAGGATCCAGGCGGTAACGGGCACCCTCGCCGTGACGGCTCACGGTAAGCGCTCCCCTGTCGAATTCCAGGATCTCGCCGCCCGCGTCGACGGCGTCAAAAAATCGATTCCGACCGGCCGGGAGGGCGAGTTTTACATCGAAGACATGGCTCTCGGCCCTCATATCCTGTCTTTCCTGTACGACGGCCGCATGCGCACCTGTGCATTCGAGGTACCGGCAAGCGATGATCCCATAACCGATCTGGGAGGCGTTGTCTGTGAAGCGCATCATCATTAAAATTGCAGCAATGGCGTTTTTTTTCGTCATCCTTTGCATGCCTCCCATATTCGCCCAGGACCCGCAGCCGCTGCAGTGCACTGTAACCATGAACTTCATCAACTTCGGAACCATCGATGTATGGAAACCGTTACCAGAAGTAGTCGCAACCGGACGCATCGAGTGCAATCGGACGCCGAAATCCTATATGAGAATGTATTTCGATATGGGCGGTTACATTGAGGGAGATTGGAGGAGAATGAAACGCTACAATCCGTCATCCAACGACCATATCTACTACGGACTGTATTCAGAAGACGGAAAGTATCTCTGGGATAGCCCAATGGAAACGACGTACATAGAACTTACGCAGGAATGTTTTCGCGGCTACATATTCTGCAACTTCAAAATCACAGGCAAAGTCACCTATTTTTCTCCGCACCCGGACTTTTACGCCGGTTCTTACAGCGACTTGTGCAGGGTGCGTCTCCGCTACTGGTCGGAATATTGAATAAACATCCTTGAAAGGGTCAGACCTATGAATCCAAAATCAGCCCGTGCAAAGCTCCTTCCCTTGACGGTTTTTATGTTGCTTTTGACAACCGCTCTTCAATACGTCATTCCTGACGCCCGCGCGGCGGGTTCATCTCAATCGACCGTAACGATATCTCTTACAAAGGACCCGTACTGCGCGTTCACGACCACCTCCATGAACGTGCCGTTGCCGACCCCCCATCCGTTTTACCGCCAGGATATCCTGGAAAGCGCTTCGCTTGAATTTACCTGCACGGAGACGGGAACATTGCTCGACTGGCAGATAGGCCCCGGCCAGTGGAGTCAAGGCAGCCTGCACAGAATGCGCCTGCAGGACAGGGAATCCTATCTCCCCTACTCCGTCGTCTTCAACCCGCTTCCGCCCCCACGGGCCGGCGCGAATCCCGCCGAAACGGCCAGGGTCCGGTTCACCGTGATGGTCGACCGTGCGGACATCGCGGCGGCGCCAGCCGGTATCTACGCCGACAGCGTCACATTCACGCTGTCCTATTGAGGAAATCCATGCATCCCCACTTCAAGGCATCCACAGATCTCTCCGGCCGCGGAAACCGCGCGGCCCCAAAACGCCAACACCTTTGCAAAGCATTTCTCCTTTTCTGTTTCATTTCAGCCGTCATATCGATACCGCCCCGACCGGCACTCGCCGAAAACCAGATCGTCTGGACTGAATCGACGTTCTATACAAAAGCCTATGTCGCGCCATCGTGTATCTTGACGAGCTCAAAAACACTTTCGTTCCCCGATCTCGTCCCGTCCCTGGGTGACGTCCACGCCGTCTACAATTTGCCTTTCCGTTGCACTCTCGGATCCAGTTATCGGATCACCATGGATATGGGAAAATGGCAGGCCGGCAGCAGCAGAAGAATGAAACACGAATCCAAAGATAGCTATATACCTTACAATCTCAGCACTGATGGGGATTCCGGCGCGGGCACGGGCTACGTCGACTCGTGGCTCAACCTGCTGGGCGACGTCTACTCTAAGGATTTCGCCGGCGCGGCATTGGGGAACTACAGCGACACCGTCATCATCACGATCACGCCCTCCGTGGCGTATTGACCATCCCGGAATCGGAAGTCCCACAAGAAATTTTCTGGTCATTTCCCCGACAGATCTGCACGAAGTTCGTTCCGGATAAGCGGAGCCACTGCTGTCCGATTAATCATCTCCTTGGGTAACATTTAATGTGAGGCAATTCGTTGCAATAACGCATCCCCGCTTCAACGCTCTTGAGCCCCTGCTCACCGTCGATTAATGAACCCCTAGTTCATCCAACGTTAACTTTTCAGCATATCTCTGCGCTCGAAGAATTTCCCCGATCTCTGTTTTTTCTTCTAATCTTTTTATGCCTTTTCAACGATTGTCCCTCTCATGAATACATCGAAAAGCGTGGATTCCCTGAATCAGTCGATCGACTTGATATCTTGACTTTTCATTGATTTCTTAATATTCGTTTATCAACTTCAATAATCATGGGTCGGTTCACTGTGAGAAAAATCATAGCCGGAATATTATTCTTCTCCACAATAATCCTTCCTTTCGTGGATATTTGCGCGCCTTCCCACGCCGCGGAACTGACGCTCAGGAACACGCCGGCCAAGGTCTTCTTCAGCCCGAAAGGAGGCTGCACGGAAGCTATCATTGCGGAGATCGATCAGGCAAAGACGGAAATCCTCATTCAGGCCTATTCATTTACCTCCGCTCCCATAGCACAGGCCTTGTTGAATGCGCATAAACGGGGCGTAAGAGTTGAGGCCGTGCTGGACAAAAGTCAGAGGAGGGAAAGATACACGTCGGCAACGTTTTTATCAAACGCCGGAATACCGACGTACATAGATGACAAGCACGCCATCGCGCATAACAAGGTCATGATCATCGACGGCGGGATTGTCATCACCGGCTCGTTCAATTTCACAAAAGCCGCTGAGGAAAAAAACGCGGAGAATCTTCTGATTATCAGATCAGGAGAATTGGCGGAGCTGTATCGGAAAAACTGGACCCTGCATAGAAATCATTCCGTGGACTACCGGAATAGATAATCTCTCACTCGATCGTCCAGGTCGTGACCCCCTGGGAATCCTTCAGGACAACGCCCTTTGCGGCAAGGCTGTTCCGGATCTCATCGGCCCTCTTCCAGTCTTTGGAATCCCGGGCAGCCTTCCTCTCGCCGATGAGTCGCTCGATCTCCCCCGTATCCAGCCCACGCTTTTCCGCCTCGCGATTCCTGTCTTTGAGGAAGTAGGCGTCAGGTTCATCGAGGAAAAGTCCCAGAACATGGCCTATCTCCTTCATGGCGGCCTTCGCTGCATGAACGACGAAAAGCGCGTGATCCGTGGCGGAGAAACTCTTTTCACCCATGTAACCGTTCATCAACCGGGCGGTCTCAAAGAGATAACCCACAGCCCTGGCCGTGTTGAAGTCATCGTCCATGGCCTCCGTGAAGCGCCCCGTGAGGCCCCTGACATTTTCATAAACATCCTTGTCTTTCCCGGTCAGGCTCTCCGCCGCCGCCGAATGGCCCCGTGTCCCGGCCAGTGCATCTTCCATCTTTTTAAGCGTCTCATAAAACCGGCCCATTCCGATCCTGGCTTCGGCAAGAGAGTCTTCTGAAAAATCGAGGGGGCTCTTGTAATGACTCTGCAAAACGAAAAGCCTCAGGACCTCGGGATGGTAATGCTTCAGAATATCACGGATGGCAAAGACGTTTCCCAGGGACTTGGACATCTTCTCGCTGTTGACCTTGATGAACCCGTTATGGATCCAGTAGTGCGCCAGAACCTTTCCCGTGGCGCCCTCCGACTGGGCAATCTCATTCTCGTGGTGGGGAAAGATGAGATCCTCTCCGCCGCCGTGAATGTCGAAGGTATCCCCGAGATACCGCTGACTCATGACAGAGCACTCGATATGCCAGCCCGGCCTTCCTCTACCCCAGGGACTTTCCCACCAGGGCTCTCCTTCCTTGCTGGCCTTCCACAGCGCGAAGTCCATGGGATTCCTTTTTTTCTCGTCTATATCGACCCGGGCGCCCGCCATCATATCGTCAAGGGCCCTTCCG
Organism: uncultured Syntrophaceae bacterium; assembly: GCA_964464185.1. Taxonomy (GTDB): domain Bacteria; phylum Desulfobacterota; class Syntrophia; order Syntrophales; family UBA4778; genus UBA4054. The sequence goes on from CAYXFF010000004.1 coordinate 26,141, forward strand.
GAAAGCTTGCCGTAACCCGGAAATTTTTCAACGGCGTAATAGACGTCGCCGTCCATGACGTAGGCAAGGCCCCTCTCCATCAGCTGCGTGATGAGGCCGATCATTCCCTCGATGTTTTCCGTCGCCTTTGGCGTGATGGCGGGTCTGGCCACGTTGAGGGCCGCCATGTCCCGGTCATGCTCTTCGATATATCTTTCAGATATATCCCGAATCCCAACCTTTTCCGCGTTTGCCTTGTTGATGATCTTGTCGTCCACGTCCGTGTAATTTTTCACGTAGGTGACATCGAATCCCCGGTATTTCATGTAACGGGTGATCACATCGAAAACGATGGCGGAACGCGCGTGACCCACATGGCAGATGTCATAGACGGTGATGCCGCAGACATAGATGCCCACTTTCCCCTCGTGGATGGGTTTGAACTCTTCCTTTTTTTTCGTCAGGGTGTTATAGAATCTCAAAGCCATAGGACCACCTCATGAAGCTGCAGGCCGTCAGCATAAGATGAGGGGGATGCTGCAAGCGTCCCCCTCGTTAAAGGTCATTATGGGAACAGCGGGACCAGATCCAGCCCCGCGTCCTCCTTGAAACCGCACATGAGGTTCATGTTCTGCACGGCCTGGCCCGCGGCCCCTTTCACCAGATTGTCGATCGCCGAAAAGATCACAACCCTTCTCAATCGGGTATCCGCGGTGATGCCGATATCGCAGAAGTTTGAACCTCTCACGGACAGGACATTGGGATAGGTTCCTTCGGGGCAGATCCGGACGAATTTTTCCCCGTCGTAGAATTCCCTGTAAAGCTCCAGAATATCCGCCGCTGCCCGGTCCTCGCGAAGCGTGGCATAAATGCTGCTCAGGATCCCTCTGTCAATAGGCAGCAGGTGCGGGGTAAAGGACAGGTGGACGGGATACCCGGCCACGAGGCTGAGTTCCTGCTCCATCTCCGGGTTGTGGCGGTGCTTGAATACATTGTATGCCTTGAATCCCTCGTTGACCTCGCAGAAGAGGGAACCGATCTTCGCTTCCCGTCCCGCTCCGCTGGCACCGGACTTGGCATCCACGATGATGGTGGACGGGTCGATCCAGCCTTCCTTCAAAAGCGGTGCGAGACCCAGGATGGCGCTCGTGGGATAACAGCCCGGATTGGCCACGAGCTGTGCCGCTTTGATGGCATCCCGGTGCAGTTCCGGGAGGCCGTAAACGGCATCCTTGAGAAATTCCGGGGCTTCATGCTTCTTGTACCAGCGCTCGTAAAGGTTCTGATCATGAAGGCGAAAATCAGCGCTGAGATCGACAACCTTCTCTTCCGCTTCCAGGAAGACAGGGACAACCTCCATGGCTGAGCCATGGGGCATGGCGAGAAAAACAAAGTCCGACAGATCGGCCACGTCCTCGGGAGACGCATCGATAAAACGCAGGTCTGTCAATCCCTCGAACACGGGATAGACATGAGAAACAGGCATGCCCTTGAACTGCCTCGACGTCAGGGCCGACACCTCGACGTCGGGGTGCCTGAGCAGCAATCGAAGGAGTTCCTGCCCTGTATATCCACTCGCTCCGTATATCCCGATTTTGAGCATGTCTTCACTCCGCACACAAAAAAGGAGGCTGAAGGCCCCCTTTTCGATTTCCTGCTGATTATCGCTTTGAAAACTGGAACCGTTTCCGGGCCCCGGGCTGACCGTATTTTTTTCTTTCCTTGATCCGGGAATCTCTCGTGAGGAACCCGGCCTTTTTGAGAACCGATCTCAATTCCAGATCGAATTCGACGAGCGCCCGCGCGATGCCGTGCTTTATGGCTCCGGCCTGCCCTGCTATTCCGCCGCCCTGGACATTGACATGAACATCGAAGGATTCCTTCTTTCCCGTGAGTTCCAGGGGTCTCGATATCAGGTTCTTGAGGGTTTCCCGGGTAAAATACTCATCATGACGCCTCTTGTTGATCGTCATGGCGCCGCTGCCTTCCTTCAGCCATACCCTGGCGATGGCGGACTTTCTCTTGCCTGTCGCATAATAACTTTTTGCTGCCATTTCCTTCTCCAGAAACTCTATTGGATATTAAGATCGTTGCGGGATGATTCCCTGTCTGAATCTTTCTTATTTGATGTCGAGGGACCGGGGTGTCTGCGCTTCATGGGGGTGATCGGTCCCGGCATATATCTTCAGCTTCTTCAGCATCATCCTTCCAAGGGAATTTTTCGGAAGCATCCCCTTCACCGCGATCCTCAGAACATCCCCTGGCTTTTTCTTGAGCAGTTTCCCCGCCGTGATGGATTTAATGCCTCCCGGATACCCGGAATGATGGTAATAAACCTTGTCATCAAGCTTCTTTCCCGTGAGCGCGATCTTCTCCGCGTTGATGACCACCACAAAATCGCCTGTATCCGTATGGGGCGTGAATTCCGGCTTATGCTTCCCTCTCAGGCGCCTGGCAATCTCCACGGCGACTCTTCCCAGAACCTTATCCCGGGCATCAATGAGGTACCAGTCCCGGCTCACACCCTCTTTTTTAGCAATGAACGTCTTCATGAAACCACCGTACCTTCAAAAAATTTAAAAGAGGAAGATACGTAATATATCGGTATCTGTCAAGGGAAAAATGACAGGAAATAATCTATTCATTACGGGCGCATGGACTCCGGTTTAGCCCCTACTCCCCCCACTTTTCCCAGACCGTAAAGAGAGAAGACCGCCATGTACCGCCGGTCATTATCCAGGTCTGAATAGGATAACTCCACGCTCCAGCATTGCTTGTGATAATCCATGACGAAGGTTTTTTCCAGGTCCTTGTGATCAAATTCGTTCCTCCGCTGAATGTACTTGAAATCAATAGCACGGCTCACCTTGGCCTTCAGGTTGAGATTGATCTCCTGAAGAGAATCCTGGGTATAGCGGTACCCGAGAGTGGCCGAATCGCCGCGCCGGTCAGTGACGGTGAGATCATGATTGATGGTTTTCCATTCACCGTCATTCGTATCATAGGTTGCCTGCGACCGGTAACTGAGATATTTTGCGGGCAGGAGGTCGAACTCCAGGGATACGGGGCTGAAAGGCCTCCGTTCCGCCTCCCCTTTTGAACTTCGATACTCGCGGAGATCAAAGGTCTGGCTCAGCTTGAAGCGCAGAAACTCGAGATAGGAAAACTTGTCCGGTTCCCTCTTTTCGGACCTTTCCTTTTCACTCTCGCCGGGCTTTCTTTCTTTTGTCTCCTTCATCTTGGCGATCACCGTGTTCGTCAGGGCGTAGGTAACGGTGTTCGTCTCAGGAACACCGGTGACAAAATCAGGCATATTGTCCTGCTTGACATAGGGAATGTAGCTGTAGGTGATCTCCGGCTTGATGCCGTGCCGGATCTTATCGATCGAACCGAGCTTCACATCAAAGATGCGATGAACTTCCGAGGAGGTATTCAACCCGAGAGTGTACAGCGCTCGGTCGCCGTTCTTGTCCTCCACGCCGCCCCTCCCCTCCCAGGCGGTCCCTCTCAGTCCCACGGAGGGCGTCATCTGCAGGTAATCGCCGAAACTTTTCGGAAGAGAAAAGACGGGGTTCACGTCTGTCCAGTGTCCCTTTTCTCCGGTCACCCGGTAGGCGTATTGATAGGAAGATGCCAGTTCAAAATACACGGGGCTCTTGAAGATCGGCTGCTTTAAGCCGGTAAAGGTGACATTGGGATAACTCTGAAGCGTGGCGTCATTGGTCACGGTCGCCAGATTATCCGTGTATCTGCCCATCACCGTGAGATTGTATAATTTCCAATCCTTCACGATGCGGGCCGTGGAATCAAGCGTCGCCAGTGATTTATCACCTAAAAAGGAAATCCGTTGATACTTGTTGGCGCCCGTTTGTGAATAATTATCCAGATAGTAATTGGAGTCGCTGAAATCCCTGAAATACCAGTGATCCGAGACACGGGCGATATCGGTTCTCAGATAGAAACCGGGTGTAAAGGTGGTTTCATGGTTCAGGTAGTAGGACCACCTTCTCTGATTCCCCGTCCAGGTCCTCCCGAGGCCGTCCTCGATGGCCGTGTTGTTTATGGAGTCGATGTCCTTGGTGTCATTCAGGTAATCGGCATAGAACGTCCCGAAGGAATCTTTGCTGATAGCGTACCTGAATTCCATCCCCTCCTTCCATCCCCTCTTTTCCAGATAACGCTGATAGAAGGTGGCATCCGTGTTGTCGGAGATGGCCCAGAAGAAAGGAAGTTCTATGTCCCAGCCGTTCACATCCCTTGAATAGGCCACCTTGGGAAAGAGGAATCCCGACTGGCGCTTGGTCTTGGCGGGGAAGATGAAGTAAGGCGCATAGAAGACCGGGAAATTCCTCACGTCAAAGGTCCCGTGTTTCAGCGTGCCGTAGCCTTCGATGGTCACGTCCAGCTCTTTCCCGGTGAATCTCCAGGCCGGATGGTCGCCGTCGCAGGTCGTGGCGGTCGCGTCCTTGATGAAATACGTGTCTTCACCCTTCTTCTGGATCTCCTTTCCCTTCAGATAGAGATGGTTTTCGGACAGGAACGCCTTGCCCTGGTAAGCAATGCCCGTCTTTGATGACAGGTTGTAGCGGACCTTGTCCCCCTCCAGCGTATCATCCTTGCTCGTGATGAAAACATCTCCATCGGCAAAGGCATCTCCCGTCTTCCGGTGATAAACGACGGAGTCGGCTAGGAGAAAGCCGTCCGTGAATGTGACGATCACGTTTCCTGAGGCATGATACGAATCTGCTTCCTTGTCATAGCTCAGTTGATCCGATTCGATATTCACCGCCCCCGTGATCC
>CAYXFF010000004.1:31019-42267 GCA_964464185.1 uncultured Syntrophaceae bacterium
GCTTCCTTGTCATAGCTCAGTTGATCCGATTCGATATTCACCGCCCCCGTGATCCCTCTTTCAGCGGCGATGGACGGAGGGACGAATGAAAAAAACGTCGAGAGGCCTGTCAACAGGAGAGCAGCGGCAAGAAAACACGTTTTTTTCATATCCCTTTTGTCCTGACGGAGATCACCGACGTTTCTTCAGTCTCGCTGTTTCCATTCCACTCATGCGGGAGAAAACCTTTTTTATTTCTCCCACCAGGTAAAGAGAACCGGCAACACAGATCAGATCCTTCTTGCCCGCGAGGCGGAAAGCCTCCCGGAGAGCTTCGCGCGGATCTTCCACAACCATGACATGGTCCGCACCTTTCAGAACCGTTTCCCGCAGTTCCAGAGGCGGCACGGCCCTTTCGCTCCTGGGCCGGGTGAGGATCAGCCGGTGCGCGGCCGGTTCCATTTTTTTCAGCATGGCGCGGTAATCCTTGTCACGGAGGACGCCGAAAACAAGGATGAGGCGCCGATAGGAGAAGTCCCTCGCAAGAGCGCGGCGAAGTGTGGCGATACCCGCGGGATTATGGGCGCCGTCTACGAGCAGCGTCGGGGATTCCTGAAGGGTCTCGAGTCTCCCTTCCCATCGTGCCGTCCTCAAACCTTCGATCACAGCCTCCCGCGCAACCGGAAGGCCGCGGGCATGAAGGACCTCTGATACACCCACCGCGAGGGCGGCGTTCTCCATCTGGTGCCTCCCTTTGAGAGGGACGTCAATCCGGCTGTATTTTCGACCGACACCCCGGCAGGAAAAAGCGCCCTCTCCCCTTTTCCGGATGAGGATATCCCGGCCCAGACGATACAGCTGGGCTCCCCGTTCAACGCAGATATCCTCCAGGACACTCCAGACGCTCTTTTGCCTCGCGGCGGTCAGGCATATCCCGTTTTTTTTTATGATTCCAGCCTTTTCCCGCGCAATGGCCGCAAGGCTGCCTCCCAGAAATTCCCGGTGCTCCAAAGAAACGTTGGATATGACGCAAACCTCAGGAGTCACGAGATTGGTGGCATCAAATCTCCCTCCCATTCCAGCCTCAAGAACCGCCATATCCACCCCGCAGCGGGAAAAATGGAGAAAAGCCAGGAGCGTGGTGAATTCGAAGTAGGTCAGCTCTTCGTCCAGGCCCCTTCGCGCCTTTTCTATCAGCTCCCGGAGATCCCGACGTGAGATCATGAGGCCGTTCACCCGTATCCGCTCCCTGTAGTCCGTGAGGTGAGGTGAGGTGTAAAGGCCTGTCTTGAGCCCTGCCTCAACGAATATGGAGGAAACCATCGCCGCAATCGATCCCTTGCCGTTCGAACCGGCAATGAGAACGGACCTGTAATCACGCTCCGGGTGATGGAATCTCTTGAGAACTCTCGAAAGGGGAGCCGGGTCTGTGCGAATGCCAAGACTCTTCAGCGAATGAAGATATGTCAGGGGATCCCGTGAGCTCCTCATCGATCAAAGCTTTATCACTTCTCCGTCCTTGAGAATTTTAATATTTCTGTTGCTGATCCGTAAGATGCTGTCCACGATGCGTTCAAGGTCGAGCATGGGTTTCATGTGAAAGAGATAAATGTCCGGCGCACGGTCCCCCAGTTTCTTCAGTTCCGCGTCAAGGCAGGACGGTGTGAGATGGCCTGACAGGACCGCAAGATTCTTCAAACTGTCATGAAAAGACGTCTCAATGAAGATGGCCTTGAGGTCCTCATATCCCCGGGCAATCTCCCAGAGCCGTTCTGTGGGTCCCGTATCTCCCACAAAAATGACCGTTCCGCCCTCAAATTCAATGATGTAACCCACCGTTTCAACAGAATGGCTGACCTTGACCGCCGTCACGGAAAGATCACCAAGAGAGTGTTTCACCTCCAGTTCCAGGGGCTCAAATTTCATCACGGGCTTCTCAACGCTCGGTATGCATGAAAAATCCGGCCAGATGACATCGTTGAAAAGATGGTCCTTCATCGCACGGATGATTCCCGGAGTGCTCAAAACGGTGATCGGAGAATTCCTTCCTTCGCTGATATTGATGTTATCCGCCAGAAACATCAATTCGCACACATGATCAAGATGGGCATGGGTGATCAGGATATGATCAATTCTGACCTGCTCCTCCATCGTGAGGACAGAAGTGACGGTGCCGGCGTCGACGAGAACCCTCCCGTTCAGCAGAAAACCTGTGGTGTTATACCCGGGCAGTTGAGACCCGTAACAACCCAGCACTTTTATTTCCATCGCCCTTATCCCCCACTCCTTTTGAAGCGATGATTTCGCTTATCATAGCTTACCCCCGAGGGCAATACTTTATCGGCCATCCACCCCGGTTTTATCAGCAAAAAAAGACACAAAAAAGCCATGGATCGGTTATCCATGGCTCCCCGGCTCTTCATCTCCCCCCTTCGGGGTCGTTCCGCACAAACCAGCCCCCGTACTAGGAGATTGAATTTGCTGAAACAGACAGGACTGGCTTTCTTCTTAATCCGGCGTGACCTTGAACATCTCATCACCAGGACGGACACGGTCAGAGGTTTTGATGCCGATGTAATCGCCAGCCACGGCCTTTTCGACCTTCTGGTTGTTGATTTCCATGGATTCTATGACCTCTTCAAAGTCCGTCGTATGACCGGTGAATTTCACCTTGTCGCCCACATTTAAATCCTCGGCAACGATCTTCACAGCGGCAACACTTGGTTTCGCGAAAAATTTGACCACCTCTCCAACCTTTACTTCCGCCATGACCGAACCTCCTTTCAATGATGAGTTCAACACTCACGGCACGCGGCTCACGGGAATACGAATGTCCGCTGATTCGGCATGCCATGAGGCAAATGAGAGCAATGGATGTATGTATAGCTTTTATTTACCGAAAAAATCAAGGAAAAACATAATGGAAAGCCCTCCCCGATCCGGAGGTCACGGGAGGGCTTCATGGACAGGACAGGAATGATTTTCTACTTCTTCTTTGCAGAAGGCTCTTTCTTCCGGCTTTTCTCGCCCGGTCCGGGAATAAGCTCGACCACAGAAATGGGGGCGTTGTCACCGGGACGATTGCCGATCTTCACAATCCTCGTATAGCCTCCCGCCCTCTCACTGTAACGGGGAGAAAGTTCCTCGAAAAGTTTTTTCGTCACCATGCTCTCCCTGATAAAAGAATCCGCCTGCCTTCTCGCGTGAAGGTCTCCTCTTTTACCCAGGGTGATCATCTTCTCGGCAATGCTTTTCAGTTCCTTGGCCTTGGCATCGGTCGTCACAATCTTTTCTTCTTTCAACAGGGACGTCACCATGTTCCTCAGCATCGCCTTCCGGTGGCTTGTGGTCCTTCCCAGTTTTCTTCCCGCTTTTTTATGATGCATCGAATCTCGTTCCTTTCCAGTCAGACAGAAAACGTTTAACTCTTCGCTTCCTTGCCTCTCTCTTTCTCGGTCTTGGTCCAGGGAGGAAAATCAATCTTCATGCCAAGGCTCAGCCCCATCTCCGACAGGATTTCCTTGATCTCGTTCAATGACTTTCTGCCGAAGTTCTTTGTCTTGAGCATTTCGGCTTCCGTCTTCTGAACAAGTTCCCCGATCAGGCTGATGCCGGCATTCTTCAGACAGTTGGCGGAGCGAACAGAGAGTTCCAGTTCATCTACACTTCTCAAGAGGTTTTCATTTATCTTTTCCTTCTCTTCGATCTTGTCGTGTTTTTCTTCCTGCTCGATCTCTTCGAAGTTTATAAAGACATCAAGCTGTTCCTTCAAGATCTTTGCGGCGTAAGCCATGGCATCTTCCGGAAGGATACTGCCATCCGTCCAGATCTCCATATCCAGACGGTCATAATCGGTGATCTGCCCGACGCGGGCATGAGATACGGTGTAAGCGACTTTCTTGATCGGAGAAAAGATCGCATCAATGTTCATGGTTCCTTCCGGCTGTTCGGGATCCCGCTCCATCCGGGCTGGAACGTAGCCCTTCCCCATTTTCACAACCATTTCCGCCTTCAAAGAAACGCCGGCTGAAAGGGCGGCAATGTAGTGGTCCGGGTTCAAGACCTCCACCGTTCCATCGGTGATGATATCCCCTGCCGTCACCGTTCCCTCTTTTGAGGCATCCAGACGAAGGGTTCTCGCCCCTTCCTGGTTCTGTTTCAATCGCACACCTTTCAGATTCAGGACGATGTCGCTCACGTCCTCCCTTACCCCGGGAATCGTGGAAAACTCGTGAAGAACGGCATCAAACTTCACGGATACAATAGCCGAACCGCGAATGGACGAAAGGAGGATCCGCCGCAGGGCGTTTCCAAGAGTGATGCCGAATCCCTTTTCAAGGGGTTGGCAGGTGAATTCTCCATAAAACCGTGTATGGGTCTTTTCGTCAACCTCTATTCGCTTTGGTCTTATCAGACTGCGCCAATTTTTTCGCATTGTTTCGCTTCCTCGTGTCATATGGTTATCCCGCTATTTTGAGTAAAGCTCGACCACCAACTGCTCCTGAATCGGCATGGTAATGTCCTCCCGTGCCGGGAGCATTTTCACGACACCCTGAAAATGATCCTTGTCCAGCTCCAGCCACTGCGGAATGCCCCGCCTGGCAACCGTTCCCATGGAATCGATGATCCGTGCCACCTTTCTGCTCTTCTCTTTCACGGAAATCGCGTCTCCGGCACTCACCAGATAGGAAGGGATGTTCACTTTCTTTCCGTTCACCAGGAAATGGTTCTGAGTGACCAGAAGCCGGGCTTCCGCCCGCGAGTTGGCAAAACCCATACGATAGACAATGTTATCCAGCCTTCTCTCCAGGAAGATCAATAAATTTGTTCCGGTTACGCCCTTCTGTTTTTCGGCCTTCTCGAAGTAATTTTTGAACTGCGTCTCAAGAAGACCAAACATTCTCTTCAGTCTCTGCTTCTCCCTCAGCTGAACACCGTAATCGGAGTGTTTCCTCCTCGCCTGCCCGTGTTCTCCCGGAGCATAGCCTCTTCTTTCGAAGCCGCACTTGTCCGTATAGCAACGGTCCCCCTTGAAAAAGAGCTTGATTCCTTCGCTCCGGCATGTCCTGCACAACGATCCTCTGTACCTGGCCAAATCATCCTCCCAATATATTCAAAAAGTTTTCCAAACCTGATGCCTTTTGCCCGATGCCCAACGCCTGTTTTATACTCTTCGCCGCTTCGGCGGACGGCAGCCGTTATGAGGAACGGGTGTCACGTCTCTAATCAGGCTGATGTTGAGCCCGGCCGCCTGAAGCGACCTCAGCGCCGATTCCCGACCCGAACCCGGTCCCTTCACATAGACCTGAACCGTCCTCATCCCGTGTTCGATGGCCTTTTTCACGGCACCCTCAGCAGCCATCTGGGCGGCAAAGGGCGTCCCTTTCCTCGAACCTTTAAATCCCTGGGACCCCGAGGAGGCCCATGCGATCACGTTGCCGCTCAGGTCCGTGATGGTGACAATCGTATTGTTAAAGGTGGACTGAATATGCGCCACACCCTCGGATATGTTCTTGCGTTCTCTTTTCTTCCCTTTTTTTCCCCTCGGCATAGCCATGGTGGTGTTCCTCCAGCGTTACTTTCTCTTCCCGGCAATGGTTCGTCTCGGACCTTTCCGGGTCCTTGAGTTCGTGTGAGTTCTCTGTCCCCTTACGGGCAGTCCCTTTCGATGTCTCAGGCCGCGATAGGTCCCCACATCCATGAGGCGCTTGATGGACATGGAAATCTCTCTCCTCAAGTCACCCTCGACCTTGTGTTCCTTGTCGATGATATTCCGGATAGCCGTCACTTCAGAGTCGGCCAGATCATCTGTTTTCCGATCCAGATCGACCCCCGCCTCTTGAAGGATCTCGCGGGCCTTTGACCGCCCTATGCCGTAAATATAGGTGAGGGCAATCTCCATCCGCTTATTCTTCGGTAAATCTACGCCTGCAATCCTTGCCACGAATAAACCTCCTCACAGCCCTTCTTTCGGGTTTCTCTATCCCTGCCGCTGCTTGTGTTTGGGGTTTTCACAGATGACCCGCAGCACCCCGTGCCTCTTGATGATCTTGCATTTATCGCATATTTTTTTAACCGACGCTCTGACTTTCACCGTTTTGACTCCTTCATGAACGCTCTGTGAGTCCACTCTTTCGAGTGACAACTCCAAACTCTTACTTGGCCCGATAGATGATCCGTCCCCGCGTCAGGTCATAAGGAGAAAGCTCGACCGTCACCCTGTCACCCGGCAGAATCTTGATAAAATGCATCCGCATCTTCCCTGAGATATGAGCCAGGACGCGATGCCCGTTTTCAAGCTCCACGCGAAACATGGCATTCGGCAGGGTCTCGATCACCGTACCTTCAACCTCTATTGGTTCCTCTTTCGGCATACGATCTCATCTCCGAATATCTTCACGACCCGATATTCAATCCGACCGGCTCAGGATGACGGGGCCGTTCTCCGTGATCACCACGGAGTGCTCGAAGTGCGCTGAAAGTTTTCCGTCAGCCGTTTGCACCGTCCATCCGTCACTCAGGACCTTCACCTCGTAAGTGCCCTCGTTCACCATGGGTTCGATGGCGAACACCATTCCCGGTCTCAGTTCAACGCCTTTCCCCCGGACGCCGTAATTCGGTATCTGGGGATCTTCGTGGAGGCTCTTTCCGATCCCGTGACCGACAAAATCCCTCACGACGGAGAATCCTGCCACCTCAACACATTCTTGAACCGCCGCCGAAATATCGCCCAGTCGATTCCCTGCTCGCGCCTGCTCGATTCCGCGGTAAAGAGATTCTTCCGTCACCTGCATCAATTTCCGAGCTGCCTCAGAAACCCGGCTTACCGGAACCGTCAGGGCGGCATCTCCATAGTATCCCTGATAGTATATGCCGAAATCGAGACTCAGGATATCTCCCTCTTCGAGGACTCTCTCGGAAGGTATCCCGTGAACGACGACATTGTTCACAGAGGTGCAAAGGGAATGAGAATAGCCCCTGTATCCTTTGAAGGCCGGACGTGCCCCGCGCTTCCGCGCCTGTTCCTCGGCATATCGGTCCAGTTCTATGGTTTTGACTCCCGGCTTCACGAGTGTCGACAATTCCTGAAGGATGTCTGCCACGATTAGATTGCTGGCTCTCATCTTTTCAATCTCTTCAGGAGATTTCAAGATGACCATCCCTTACCTCCTGAAACGGCGGCTGACATTATCGCCTTCTGGCAACGCGTCCTTTTTTCAAAAGACCTTCATACTGCCGTGTGAGCAAGTGGGCCTCTATCTGACCCGCCGTATCGAGAGCAACCCCGACCACGATGAGCAATGCGGTGCCTCCGAAATAAAAGGGCACATTAAAATAGCTGACCAAAACACTCGGCAGCACGCAGACGGCCGATACATAGACGGCACCGCCAAAGGTCAGCCGGCTCAAGACATTATCGATGTATTCCGCCGTCTTCTTCCCCGGCCGTATCCCCGGCACGTAACCCCCGTATTTCTTCATGTTCTCAGCGACATCCGCGGGATTGAAAACAACCGCCGTATAAAAGTAACAGAAGAATACGATAAAGGCGACATAGCAGAGCTCGTAAACGATCCTCCCCGGCATGAGATAGCCAGCCACAACTTTCATCCAGGGATGAGGAATAAAATTCGCTATCGTGGCCGGAAACATGATAATGGAAGAGGCGAATATGGGCGGAATAACTCCCGCCGTATTTACTTTGAGCGGCAAATGGGTGGTCTGGCCGCCGTAGATCTTTCTCCCCACAACCCGCTTGGCGTACTGAACCGGTATCTTCCTCTGCCCCCCCTCAACAAATACAATCACACCAACCACCAATATCATAAGAGCTGAAATGAAAAGGATCACGATGATCCCCATCTCACCCGTTGATAGGAGCCTGAAGGTATTCACCACGGCCGCGGGTCCCCGGCAGACGATTCCGGCAAAGATGATAAGAGAGATACCGTTGCCGATGCCTCTTTCCGTAATCTGCTCACCCAGCCACATGATGAAAGATGTGCCGGCTGTCAGAGTGATCACGGTCATCAACCGGAAGCTCCATCCCGACTCAATGACGATAGAGGCCCCTGAGGGTCCCGCCATGCTCTCCAGACCGATGGCGATACCAAACCCCTGCACCAGACTTAAAAGAACCGTTCCGTAGCGCGTATACTGTGTAATCTGTCTCCTTCCCGCTTCCCCCTCTTTGGAAAGTTTTTCCAGATGAGGAATAACAACCACGAGAAGCTGCAGAATAATCGATGCGCTGATATAAGGCATGATGCCCAGAGCAAAAACAGAGAGATTGCTCAGCGCGCCTCCGGCGAACAAATCAAAGAGCCCCAGCAGGGATCCCCTGGCGGACTCAAAAAAAGCCGCGAGAGCTTTTGTATCAATGCCCGGAGTCGGCACATGCGCCCCGATCCTGTACACGGCAAGAAGAACAAAAGAAACCAGAATCCTTTTTTGCAGTTCCGGAATCTTTGAAATATTTTTGAAACCGTCTAACAAATCAGATGACCTCTATAGAGCCGCCCGCGGCTTCGATTTTTTCTCTCGCCGAAGCGCTGATCATGTGGACCTTGAGCGCGAGAGGATATCCGATATCCCCCTTGCCGAGCACCTTCACGCCGTCACCCTGCTTTTTAATGATCCCCTGGCTCATGAGCGTTTCCACGTCCACAACGGAGCCTTGGGGAAAAACCTTCAGCTGTGAGATATTGATAATGACGATATCCCGGCGGAACCTGTTTCGAAAACCTCTCTTCGGTAAACGCCGGGAAAGAGGCATCTGACCCCCCTCAAATCCGGGTTTCAATTTGCATCCTGATCGTGCCTTCTGTCCCTTGTGCCCTTTGCAGGACGTCCCTCCGTGGGCGCCTCCGCGTCCGACTCTCTTTCTTTTTTTCCGGGAACCCGGAGCGGGTTTCAACTCACTCAGATTCATTACTGTTTCACCTCAAATTCTTCCACAGAAACCAGGTGGGGCACCTTGTTGATCATTCCCCGGACTTCGGGCGTGTCAGCCAGAAAAACGGACCGGTGCATCTTTCCGAGCCCCAGACTTCGAAGAACTTTCCTCTGTTTTTCAGGGCGGCCGATATAACTTCTCACCTGTGTAATTTTAAGCTTTTTTGTCACTACCCGCTCCCCCCTTTTAAATTTCCGAAACGTCCTTCCCCCGAAGCAAAGCGATCTCGGCAGGATTTCTCAATTTGCTCAAGCCGTCCAGAGTAGCCTTGACGAGGTTGTGGGGATTGTGCGATCCGAGGCACTTCGTCAGGATATTCCGAATGCCGGCCACTTCCAGAATCGCCCGGACTGCACCGCCGGCAATGAGGCCTGTTCCCGCCGAAGCCGGCTTCATGAGAACCTTCCCCGCTCCGAAATTTCCAATGATCTCGTGTGGAATGGTTCCCTCAACGATGGATATCTTTTTCAGGGCCTTTTTGGCTTTCTCCGTTCCTTTCCGGATGGCTTCAGGAACCTCATTCGCTTTCCCGAGTCCGGCGCCGACAGACCCGTTGCCGTCTCCCACAACCACGACAGCACTGAATCTGAAGCGTCTCCCCCCCTTGACAACCTTCGCCGTCCTCTTAATGGTGATTACCCTGTCGAGAAGTTCCGATTCTTCCATGTTTCTCATCATAGCCAACGGTCATTTCCTTCTATATAGGATTGGTTAAAATTTAAGTCCCGATTCCCTTGCGGCCTCGGCAAGAGCCTTGATTCTTCCGTGATAGAGAAATCTCCCCCTGTCGAAAACCACTTCCGTCACCCCTTTGGAGAGAAGCCGCTTTGCCACCGCTTTGCCTACTTCTTTTGCCGCCTCGATCTTTTTCAGACGCCCGACCGCCCCGCGGAGATCCTTGCTCATGGTGGAGGCTTCCGCAAGGGTCCGGCCCACATCATCGGCGACGGCCTGAACATAAATATGCTCCGAACTCCTGAACACGGAAAGGCGGGGCCTTGACTCGGTGCCGAAGATCTTGCCCCTCACCCTTTTCTTGCGCTTCACCCTGATTTTGTCTATCTTCTTTGTCGATGCTAACAATGTCTTTCCCCTTATTTAGCTATTGGCTGTCAGCCGTCTGCATCTCACCTCATCGCTGAACGCTGACCCCTGAATGCTGTTTTATGCCCCCGCAGACTTGCCGACCTTCCTTCTGATCTTCTCACCCAGATACTTGATGCCTTTGCCTTTATAAGGCTCGGGTTTCTTCAGCGCCCGGATCTCGGCAGCTACTCGTCCGACGAATTCCTTGTCTATGCCGGAAAAGACCATGCTCACCTGACGGTCAATCTTGACCGATATCCCTTTGGGGATCCTGTACTCCAGAGGCTTTGAAAAACCGAGAAACAATTTCAGATTATCCCCTGCGACTTCAGCCCTGTAACCCACGCCGGAGATCTCGAGGGTCTTTTGAAATCCCGCGCTCACTCCCGTCACCATATTCGCTATCAGCGTCCTCACCAGGCCGTGAAGCGATCTCACCTGACGGCTTTCATCAAGTCTCCTGACGGTAATGATGCCCTGTTCCGCAGAAACTTCGATCCCACCCGGGATCTCCCTTGACAGGCTCCCCAGAGGACCATCGACGTTTATGATTTGTTTCGCCTGACTGATCATCACGCCAGGAGGAACCACGATCGGTTTTTTCCCAATTCTCGACATGAATAAATCTCCTGAACCCTTATCCGTTTGAAGAGTGGCTCACCATACCTTGCAGAGGACCTCTCCGCCCACCTTGAGATCACGGGCCTCTTTGTCGGTCATGATTCCCCTTGAAGTGGACAGAACGGCAATGCCGAATCCGTTCAGGATCCTGGGTATCTTCTCGCTCTTCACGTAGATTCTCTTTCCCGGTTTGCTGACTCTTTCAATCCCCGTGATCACGCCGTCCTTGGAATCCGTGAATCGGAGGTACACTCTCAGGATCCCCTTCTGACTGCTGTCCCTCTTCACGTTAAAACCACTGATATAACCCGCTTTCTTCAAAACCTTGGCGATGTTGAAATTCACCTGTGACAGCAGGACATCCACGCTCTTCAACTTTACCTGATTGGCATTTCTGATTCTCGTCAGCATATCCGAAATCGGATCGGTCATCCCCATAGTACAGCTCCTCAGAATTCTTCTTTACCAGCTCGCCTTGATTACACCGGGAACTTCCCCGCCCAGGGAAAGCTTCCTAAGGCATATTCTGCACATATCAAATTTTCGATAGTACGCCCGCGGTCTCCCGCAAATCGGGCAGCGGTTGTACTCCCGGACGGAAAATTT
>CAYXFF010000005.1:0-4533 GCA_964464185.1 uncultured Syntrophaceae bacterium
CCTGCCAGCAGACAAAACCCTCAGCCGTAGCCTAAGTTTCGCAAATTATTGATTGATTGCCCTCTGCCCTTCATGTTATAAAAATACATTATTTTGAATCAACGGCAAAAGAATGACCGAAAAACCATTTGTTATTAAAAGAAAAAAGACCAAATCCCTACAAGTCGGCAACGTCCGGGTGGGTGGAGGGGCACCCATCCGCGTCCAGTCCATGACTTCCACCGACACACGGGACATACAAGCCACGGTGAATCAGATAAAGAGTCTGGAATCCGCCGGCTGCGAAATCGTTCGGGTGGCCGTTCCAGATAGAGAGGCCGCTCATGCTCTGGAAAAGATTAAGCAAGCCGTCAATATTCCTCTGATAGCGGACATCCATTTTGATTTTCGCCTTGCCATTGAAGCCGTGAAATCAGGGGCCGATGGTATTCGAATAAATCCCGGCAACATGATAAAGGAGAGGATCAAGGAGATTGTTCAGGCCGCAAGGGACAGACAGACGGCCATTCGCATTGGCGTAAATTCGGGATCCCTGGAGAAGGGATTGTTGAAAAAACACGGAGGACCCACGTCGTCCGCTCTCGTGGAAAGTGCCGTGGACAGCATCCGTTTTTTTGAGGATCTTGATTTCACGAATTTAAAAATTTCCCTCAAATCGTCGCATGTTCCAACGATGGTGGCTGCCTATCGCAGCCTTTCAAGGATAACCCGCTACCCGCTTCATCTCGGTGTCACCGAGGCCGGGAGTGTCGTCCATGCCGCCGTCAAATCGTCCATAGGGATCGGAATTCTTTTGTCCGAAGGGATTGGAGACACTTTTCGGGTATCCGTGACGGGAAATCCGCTGGCGGAGATACCGATCGCCTACGGAATTCTGCGTGCACTCGACATACGACGCGTGGGTCCTGAGGTCATCTCATGTCCTACCTGCGGACGCTGTGAAATCAACCTCGAGGGTCTGGTGTCTAAGGTGGAAAAAAAACTGGCCGGGATGAAGACAGACCTGAAAATAGCCCTTATGGGATGCGTCGTAAACGGACCGGGCGAGGCGGCGGAGGCCGATATCGGAATTGCCGGAGGTCGGGGAACGGGATTGCTGTTCAAAAAAGGAAAGATTGTTCGAAAAATCAAGGAGGGCGAATTCCTGGACGTTCTCCTGAAGGAAATTCAAATCATGTCCGCTGAAAGGGAGGAAAGCACGTAATGCGTTATTCCGAAATGTTCATTCCAACGGTTAGAGAAATTCCTTCGGATGCAGAGGTTGTCAGTCATCAACTCATGATTCGCGCGGGTTTGATCAGAAAATTAACGAGCGGAATCTATTCCTTTCTGCCACTGGGTTTGAGAGTCGTCCGGAAGGTTGAACAGATTGTCCGGGAGGAAATGAATCGAGCGGGCGCTCAGGAAGTCTTTCTCCCCGCCGTGCAGCCTGCGGAGCTCTGGCAGGAATCGGGTCGCTGGAAGATGTACGGGAAGGAACTCCTGAGATTCAAGGACCGGCATAACCGGGAATACTGTATCGGACCGACACACGAAGAAGTCATCACGGACCTGGTACGGAACGAGGTCAAAACCTACCGCCAGCTTCCAAAAAATCTTTATCAGATCCAGACAAAATTCCGCGACGAGATCCGGCCGAGATTCGGGGTCATGCGCTGCAGGGAATTCTCCATGAAAGATGCCTACAGCTTCGACGCCGACTGGGAAGGCGTGGATGTCAGTTATCAGAAAATGTTCGATGCCTACTCAACGATTTTCACCCGATGCGGTCTTAAATTCAGGGCGGTGGAGGCTGATACGGGAAACATAGGGGGAAGTTTTTCCCATGAGTTCATGGTGATCGCGGATTCCGGGGAGGACGCGCTGGTTTTTTGCAGCGTCTGTGAATACGCAGCGAATATTGAGAAGGCGGAAGTCGCGAAGCCGGAAAAGCTGCCGATCGATACAGCACCGCTTCCCGTGATGGAAACCGTCCATACACCCGACGTACGAACGATCGGGGAAGTCTCAAATTATCTTCGTGTGACGCCGCAGGATATCGTCAAGACGCTTGTATTTGAGGCCGACGGCATCCCCGTTGCGGTTCTGGTTCGCGGCGATGAAGAAGTAAATGAAGCAAAACTGAGAGGGTATCTTGGATGCGACGCTTTGGAGCTTGCGACCGATGACACGGTCATGAAAGTGACCGGATCACCGAAGGGCTTTGCAGGCCCTGTGGGGATAAAAGCGAGAACCATCGCGGATTACTCCCTCATGAACAGGGTCAACATGGTCACGGGAGCGAACCGGGAAGACTATCACGCAACGAACGTGAATATGGGAAGGGATTTCACGGTTAAGGAATTTGCGGATCTGAGGTTTGTGAAACAGACGGACACCTGTCCGCGCTGCGGGAAACCTTTAAAGTTCGCGAGGGGCATTGAGGTCGGACACACCTTCAAGCTCGGCACAAAGTACAGCAAACAGATGCGAGCGACGTTTCTGGACAGCAGCGGGCAGGAAAAAGAAATGGTCATGGGGTGCTACGGAATAGGAATTGGCCGGACCGTGGCGGCATGCATCGAGCAAAACAACGACGAGAAAGGCATCATATGGCCCATGTTCATCGCCCCGTACCATGTCATACTGACCCCTGTCAATATCAAGGATCCGCTGATCATGGAGGCCGCACTGAAGCTTTATCAGCGTCTGACGGAAGCTGCCATAGAAGTGATTCTTGACGACAGAGACGAGAGGGCAGGCGTCAAGTTCAACGACGCGGATCTGATCGGAATACCTCTTCGGATCACCATAGGTCAGAAAAGACTTTCGGAAGGGAAGATTGAATTGAAGATAAGAAAAACGGGCGAAGAAAAGGTTTTCAATATTGAGGACGCTCTGGAATTCATTAAACGAACGGTGCGGGAATAAGGAAACGCTTCATGCTCCGGATAACGGACATCCTTGACAAGGTTCAGGATTACATGCCCCAGGAAGGCACCGAAATGATCGAAAAGGCCTATATCTTTTCAGCTTCGGTTCACCAGGGGCAGGTTCGACTTTCAGGAGAGCCTTACCTGACGCATCCCGTGGAAGTGGCAGGAATCCTTGCCTACATGAAACTCGATTCGTCAACCATCGTGACGGCCCTTCTGCACGATACGGTGGAGGACACTTTAGCAACTCTCGGAGAAATAGATAAACTTTTCGGGAAAGAAGTCGCCTTTCTTGTGGATGGCCTGACAAAGATCAGCCGAATTACCTTCGGGAGCCAGGAAGAGCGCCAGGCAGAAAATTTCAGAAAGATGATGCTGGCCATGTCATCGGACATCCGAATCATCCTCGTACGGCTCGCCGACCGGGTTCACAATATGAGAACGCTCGAATTCCAGCAGCCGGAAAAGCAAAAATATATCGCCATGGAAACACTTGAAATATACGCACCGCTCGCGAACCGGCTTGGAATCAACTGGATGAAAACAGAGCTCGAGGAACTTTCCTTCAAATATCTGGATTCAGAGGCCTACGCAGATCTTGCAACGCGGATCGACATGCGAAAGGAAGAAAGAGACAGATATACCGAAGAGATCAAGAACATCATACGAAGGGAAGTCCATGAATACGGACTGCAGGCTCAGGTGGAGGGAAGGGCGAAGCATTTCTACAGCATTTATAAAAAGATGAAGGAGCAACGCATCAACTTCGATGAAGTTTATGACCTCATGGCTTTCAGAATCATTGTCGATTCCGACAAAGAAAAAGAATGTTACGAGGCGCTGAGCGTGGTTCACGCAATATGGAAACCGGTCCCGGGACGATTCAAGGACTACATCGCCATGCCGAAAGCCAACAACTATCGCTCTCTCCACACGACCGTCATCGGGCCTTACGGCGAAAGAGTGGAAATTCAGATCCGGACCAGAGAGATGCATGAATGGGCGGAAGAGGGAATTGCTGCACACTGGCGTTACAAGGAGGGAGGCGACCTGCAAGGCAGCGATGAAATGCAGATCAAGAGACTGCGCGAACTGCTCGAATTTCAGCACGAGCTGAAAGATCCGCGGGAATTCATGAAAAATTTGAAGCTGGCGCTTTTTCCCGACGAGGTATATGTCTTCACGCCGGCCGGAGATGTGAAGGCTTTCCCGAAGGGTGCAACGCCGATCGATTACGCTTACAGCATTCACACGGATGTGGGCAACACGTGCGTCGGCGCCAAGGTGAACCGGTCGATCGTTCCGTTGAAATATGAGCTTCAAAACGGAGATACCGTTGAGATCATCACTCAGGCCGGACATCATCCCAGCAAGGACTGGATCCGGTATGCCGTAACCTCCAGAGCTCTCTCAAAGATCAAGAACTGGATCAAGGAGGAGGAAAGACGGAAAAGCATTGATCTCGGTAAAGACATTCTGGAAAAGGAATTAAGAAAACATCAACTGAAGTTCAACCCGGTGGTCAAATCGGACGAGTTCAAGAAAGTGCTGGAAGATTTGTCGATCAGCACCATCGATGATCTGACGGCATTGATCGGCTATGGAAAGATATCGGCCA
>CAYXFF010000005.1:4633-9744 GCA_964464185.1 uncultured Syntrophaceae bacterium
GTCGATGATGTCCTGGTCAGGTTCTCCAAGTGCTGCGATCCATTGCCGGGCGACGAAGTCACCGGATATATCACACGGGGGAGGGGAATCAGCGTGCATCGCATCGATTGTGCCATGTTGCACGATATCGATCCTGAGAGACTGGTCGAAGTGAGCTGGAACGTCAAGGGGAAGCAGACCTATCCCGTTCACATTCGGGTACTCTGCCGGGACAAGAAAGGCCTGCTCGCTGAAGTCAGCAATGTGATCTCGGGGCTGGACATAAATATCGGTCATGCGACGGTTGAAACGACACCGGATCAGAGCGCCATTTGCGATTTTCAACTGGATGTTCATGACCTCCGGCATTTGAATAACGTCGTAACCGCATTGAAGAAACTGAAAAGCGTGTTTTCTGTTGAAAGGATCCGTGGAACGAAGCAAGGGTCATGATCGTCATTTTATGATTTTCGGTTGACAGGGTATCACGAATTCCGTTATGAAACGCCCGTGTTTTTAATATCGAATGTATGTCATAAAGGATTTTGAATGAATCGTATGTTGGGAGTGTTTTTCTTTTTTCTTATTGCGACAGGAATGATCGTCGCTTATCCGACGAATTCAATGGCCAGGGATGCCAAGGGGATTTCCGTTGTCGTGATAGATCCGGCCCACGGAGGTGATGAGACGGGCGTGAAAATGAAAGAAGATATTTATGAAAAGGATATCACCCTGGCCTTGGCTAAACAGATACAAAAATACCTTGAAGGAACAGGCAAAGTCAGAGTGGAACTCACAAGAACATCCGACCGCAGCGTCTCACTTTCCGAACGGGTAAAAAAAGCAGCAAGCGCACGCGCGGATTTGTTCATCAGCATCCACGTGAACGCCGGTTTTGGCAAAAAGGCCTCAGGATTTGAAGTCTATTTTCCAGGATTCAAAGGCCCGACGGCAGAGGGAAGCGGAAGCCATGAGATTGTGAAGGACATGGTCAGGACTCAATATCTGAATGAGGGCGTGCGATACGCGCGTCTTCTGCAAAAGCAGATGGAAAGCGTCTTCCCGAGAAAAGATAGAGGTCTGCGTGAAGCACCCATCCGGATCATTCAGGAATTAACGATACCAGCCGTCGTCATCGAGACAGGTTTTGCCACAGAGACAAAGGACAGGCAAGATCTTCTTGAACCGTCGAAACAGAAAGCCGTCGCCGAAGCGATCGGGAAGAGCATCTTGGAGTATTTTTAACATGATGGACAACAGCTCAAGAGCAGGCGGACGCAGATGGGATGAGTTGAGAGATGTGAAGATCACGCGGGATTTTCTTCGTTATCCCAAGGGATCCATCCTCATCGAAATGGGAAATACGCGCGTCATATGCACAGCCACCATTGAAGAAAGCGTTCCCGCCTTCCTGAAAGGCACAGGGAGAGGATGGCTGACGGCAGAGTATTCCATGCTTCCCATGTCCACACATACAAGAACTCCGCGGGAAGTTTCAAGGGGCCGGATAGGAGGAAGGACCCACGAAATTCAGAGGCTCATCGGCCGATCCCTGCGCGCCGTCACCGACATGAGGGCCTACGGAGAGAGAACCATTTATATCGATTGCGATGTTATTCAGGCGGACGGAGGAACACGGACGGCGTCTATTACGGGCGGGTTCGTGGCGCTGATGGATGGGTTCCGAAGGCTCAGAGACGAAGGGGTTGTCAGCACCATTCCCATCAGCGATTTTGTATCCGCCGTCAGTACGGGCCTTGTGAATGGGAATATACTTCTTGATCTCGATTACGAGGAAGATTCAAAAGCATCGGTAGACATGAACTTTGTCGTAACGAGGGGAGGGCTCTTTATCGAGGTTCAGGGCACGGCAGAGGAAGCACCCTTTGACAGAGCATTGCTTGAGCGGATGACCGACCTCTCTCTTAAAGGCATCGCTCAACTGACAGAAAAGCAGCTGGAGATTCTCGGAGAGACGTTTTGAGACAGATTGTTCTGGCAACGAAGAACCAGGGGAAAATCCGGGAGGTGAAAGCCGAACTGCAGGGTTTCGAAATGGAAATTCTGACCCTGGAAAAAGAACCCTCTTTCCCTGATGTCATAGAAGACGGCAGCTCCTTTCTTGAAAACGCACTGAAAAAAGCGAAGGCTGTCTCGGATTTCACGGGCAAGGCGGCCATGGCGGACGATTCGGGACTGGAGGTTGATATTCTGGGTGGAAAGCCGGGAGTCTTTTCATCACGCTATTCCGGGCCAGAAGCGACAGACGAAGCGAACATCAAGAAACTGCTTGACGATCTCAAGGGAATACCTGAGGGAAAAAGGGGAGCCTGTTTCCGTTGCGTCATCGTGTTATACAGACCCGGGGGCGATTATGACGTTTTTGAAGACACCCTGAAAGGCCGGATCACCATTGAGCCGGCTGGTCAAAATGGTTTCGGCTATGACCCTGTTTTTTTTGTGCCGGATCTCAACATGACCGTGGCGCAGATGCCGCCGGAATTGAAAAACAGTATAAGCCATAGAGGCAAAGCGCTTCGGGCGCTTAAAAAAAGCTTGCAAACCAAATGATCACATGAAAATAAATGGATGGCGGGGCGTAGCGCAGCCTGGTAGCGCGCCTGCTTTGGGAGCAGGATGTCGGAGGTTCAAATCCTCTCGCCCCGACCAACGTAATGGATTGGGAGACTCATGCGAGCTGTCATACAGCGGGTTGACACATCCCGAGTGGTTGTGGAGGGAAGGGAAATTTCGAAAACAGGGAAGGGACTGCTCGTTCTGCTGGGCGTAGAAAGAGGGGATGGAGAGAAGGAAGCCGACAGCCTGTTGGACAAAATGATACATCTCCGCATATTTGAGGACATGGAAGGGAAAATGAACCATTCGCTGATCGATATCGGAGGAGAGATGCAGATTGTATCGCAGTTTACTCTCCTTGCCGACTGCCGCAAAGGTCGAAGGCCATCGTTCACGGCCGCGGCCGAGCCGGAAGAGGCCCGTCATCTTTATAACTATTTTGTCGGCAAAGCGTCCCAAAAGATCAGAAAGATTGGTCAGGGAGAGTTTCAGGCCATGATGAAGGTTGAACTTGTCAACGATGGCCCCGTCACAATATTTCTTGAGAGCAGGAAAGAGCGTTGAAAGGCGATGAATGAAATGAACAATGCTTCGGATCGGGACGCCCATCCCTGTGAGATCAGGATAGACCGTGATGGTGTATGGTATTTCAGGGGCGCCGAAATGTTCCGGAAGGATATCGTCAATCTCTTTTACGAAAACTTGAAAAAAGACGAAAGCGGCCGATATCTCATCGACATGGGAAATGAAAAGTGCTATCTGGATGTTGAAGACACGCCTTTCGTTGTCACGTCTGTTCGACGTTCCGGTTCCCATGTCGGAAAAGGAGAGAACGTGATCCTTACGCTGATCGATGGAACCGAAGAAAGACTGGATCCGTCGACGCTCCGTATCGGGAAGGACAACGTTCTCTATTGCTTGATTCGGAATGGAGAGTATGAAGCAAGATTTTCCCGGGCCAGCTATTATGACATAGCCGGTTCCTTCGAACACGATCCGGAGACGGATCGTTATTTCTTCTCAATCAATGGTGAGACCTTTTATATTCATGGGCAGCCGTCCTTGAGCATTGGAAAAGTTGGAGGTGAATCATGTTAGACGAAAAACCAAGGGAATGCCTGACCTTTGATGATCTGCTCCTTGTTCCGGCTGAAGCAACCTTTCTTCCGAAAGATGTGGAAACCTCTACATGGATTACAAACAACATTCGGTTGAACATTCCAATCATCAGCGCTGCAATGGATACGGTCACGGAATCGCGAACGGCCATTACGATGGCGAGAGAGGGCGGTATCGGTATTATTCATCGGAACATGAGCATTCAGAGGCAGGCCATGGAGGTCGACAAGGTCAAAAAGTCCGAAAGCGGAATGATCGTTGACCCCATTACCATCGGCCCTGAACAAAAGGTCAAAGAAGCGCTTGAACTCATGAGCCGCTACAAGATATCGGGTGTGCCCGTTGTCCGGAAACGCCGTCTTGTCGGCATTCTCACGAACAGGGACCTGCGTTTTGAGACAAATCTCGATCAGACTGTAGCAAAAGTCATGACAAAGAAAAACCTTGTTACCGTTTCATCAAGCATTACCCTGGATGAATCCAAGAAGCTTCTCCATAAACACAGGATCGAAAAGCTTCTTGTTGTCGATGATGACTATAATCTCAAGGGACTGATCACCATAAAAGACATTGAAAAAATTGATAAATATCCGAATTCCTGCAAAGACGCGCTCGGTCGGCTCCGGGTAGGCGCCGCAGTGGGTATCTTGGACCGTGAAGAGAGGGTTGACGCGCTTCTTGCTGCTGGTGTTGATGCCATTGTGATCGATACATCTCATGGACACTCAAGCGGCGTTTTGAACGCCATACGGGATACAAAGAGAAATTTTCCTAGGTGCGAGATCATAGCGGGGAATGTGGCCACGGCCGAAGGGACGGAAGCTGTCATAAAGGCAGGATCGGACTCGGTGAAGGTTGGCGTCGGTCCCGGATCCATTTGCACGACACGGATTATCGCCGGAGTCGGGGTTCCGCAGATGAGCGCCATCCTGGAATGCAGCAAGGCTGCCTCACAGTATAATATCCCTGTCATCGGTGACGGGGGCATCAAATTTTCAGGAGATATCGTAAAGGCGCTCGGAGCGGGAGCCTACGCCGTCATGATCGGAGGCCTTTTTGCGGGAACGGAGGAAAGCCCGGGCGAAACCGTTCTTTTCCAGGGGAGGAGCTACAAAGTTTACAGGGGAATGGGATCCCTTGAGGCCATGAAAGAAGGAAGCCGCGACCGCTACATGCAGGATGATATCGAGAGCACGCTCAAGCTCGTTCCTGAGGGAATCGAGGGGCGGGTTCCATTCCGCGGTTCTCTCTCAACAAGCATTTACCAGCTGATCGGGGGTCTGAAAGCAGGAATGGGGTATGTCGGCTGCAGGACCATAGAAGACTTGAGGAAAAAATCCCGTTTCGTCCGAATCACTTCGGCAGGGTTACGCGAGAGCCACGTTCACGATGTCATGATAACGAAAGAAGCGCCGAATTACTGGCTGGAGTGAAAA
>CAYXFF010000005.1:9844-13547 GCA_964464185.1 uncultured Syntrophaceae bacterium
ATGCCCAATGCCTGAAGCCTGACCTATTATGAAACACGCCAATTTTGTTCATCTTCATGTTCATACGCAGTACAGCCTGCTTGACGGAGCCATTCGTCTGGAGGATCTTTTTAAAAAGGCGAAAGCCTATGCCATGCCTGCCATAGCTATTACCGACCACGGCAATATGTTCGGAGCCATAGACTTCTATCAGACAGCCTACAAGACAGGGATTAAGCCCATTATCGGCTGTGAACTTTATGTGGCTCCCGGAAGCCGATTCAGCCGGGAATCGAACAGCAAGACCGAGAATGCACGTCATATCGTTGTTCTGGCTCGAAATATACACGGGTACAGGAACCTCATAAGACTTACCTCCATGGGCTATCTTGAAGGGTTTTACTACCGGCCAAGGGTCGACAAGGAACTTCTGAAGCAGTTCGGCGACGGTCTCATCGGACTCAGCGCCTGCCTGCATGGTGAGATCTCAGAGCACCTTCTTCGAGGGGACAAGGAGTCCGCCGCGAAAGCCGCGCTGGAATACCGGGACATTTTCGGGGATGGGAATTTCTACCTTGAGATCATGGAAAACGGCATCCCTGAACAAAGGGATGTCAACAGGGGGCTCATTGAACTCGGCGAGAAACTATCCATTCCCATCGTTGCCACGAACGACTGCCATTATCTGAATCCTGAAGACGCTGAAGCCCACGACATCCTACTCTGCATTCAGACCGGAAGAACGATAGAGGACGCGGACCGGATGAAATTCGCGACGAACGAATTCTATTTAAAGCCTCCGGAAGAGATGATAAAAAGCTTTAGCTATTGCCCTGAATCCATAGATAATACTATAAAAATAGCCGAGAAGTGCAACCTCACGCTGACCTTTGACAACATTTTTCTTCCTCACTTCGAGATTGAGCAGGAGAAAACTCTCGACGAATACCTTCGAGACCTGGCAAAGATAGGACTGGAAAATATTCTAACAGGCGTCGTTGGTGAAGAAAGGGATAAATACCTGAAGCGCCTTCATCAGGAATTGGATATCATCCAGTCCATGGGATTTTCGGGATATTTTCTGATTGTCTCGGATTTTATTAATTACGCCAAGAAAAAGAACATCCCCGTCGGTCCCGGCAGAGGTTCCGTGGCCGGAAGTCTTGTAGCATATGCTCTCGGCATCACGAGTATCGATCCCATTCGCTACGGTCTTTTCTTTGAGCGATTTTTAAACCCCGATCGGAAGAGCATGCCTGATATCGATACGGATTTCTGCATTGAAGGGCGGGACGAGATCATTCGATATGTCACGAACAAGTACGGAAGCGATCATGTGGCGCAGATCGTGACATTCGGGACCATGCAAGCCAAACAGGTGATACGCGACGTGGGGAGGGCGCTCAACATGCCCTACGGTGAAGTGGATCGCATCGCCAAGCTCGTTCCAAATGTTCTGAATATCAAACTTGAAGAAGCGATCAAGATGGAACCTCGACTCCAGTCCGAAGAACGCAATAATGAGAAGGTCAGGAAATTGTTGTCTCTGTCACGATCCCTTGAGGGTTTGAACCGCCATTCGTCCACCCACGCGGCTGGTGTGGTCATCTCTGACAAACCGCTTGTCGAGAGGGTTCCTCTCTATAAGAACCAGAAGGAGGAGGTGATGACGCAATTTTCCATGGATGATATTCAGTCCGTGGGATTGACGAAATTTGATTTTCTTGGATTGAGGACTCTAACGGTCATCCGGGATGCCCTGGACTTCATCAAGAAGGGCAGGGGAATCGATTTGGACATGAACAAGATACCCCTTGACGACAGCCAGACCTATCAGCTTCTCATGCGCGGAGAAACCGACGGCGTCTTTCAGCTGGAAAGCTCCGGAATGAAGGACATCGTCGTCAGCATGAAACCGGACTGCATCGAAGACATCATCGCGCTCCTTTCCCTTTACAGACCGGGACCTTTAAAGAGCGGCATGGTTCCCGAATTCATTTCGAGAAAGCACGGGAAAACCCGGATCAAATATGAGGTCCCGGCGCTGGAAGCCATACTCAAGGAAACCTATGGTGTGATCCTTTATCAGGAACAAGTGATGCAAATCGCCAGTGTTCTGGCCAATTATTCAATGGGCGAAGCCGATACGCTCAGAAAGGTCATGAGCAAGAAAAATCCGGCAGACATGGAAAAAGAAAAACCCAAGTTTCTTGCCGGGGCCAGGAAAAACAAAATACCCGAAGAAAAAGCCCGAAAAATATTCGAGCAGATGGCAACCTTCGCCGGCTATGGATTCAACAAGTCTCACAGCGCCGCCTATGCCATGATCTCCTATCATACAGCGTACCTGAAAACACACTATCCCGTCGAATTCATGACCGCCCTTCTCACAAGTGAAAAGAACAACCGTGACAAAATAATAAAATATATCAGCAGCTGCAAGGAAATGGGGATCGATGTTCTTCCGCCTGATATCAATGAGTCCATAACGGATTTCAGTGTCCTGGGAACGAAGATCCGTTTTGGACTTGCGGCTGTTAAAAATGTCGGCGCGGGTGCCGTGGATTCCATTATCGAATCCAGGGAGAAGGGGGGAGCTTTTACAAGCCTGAGTGATCTTTGCAGGCGGGTGGACCTGAGAAAGATCAACAAAAGGGTTATTGAGAGCCTCATAAAATGCGGTGCTTTTGATTCCTTTGGGAAGATGAGACGTCAACTTATGGAGGGATTTGAAAAAATCGTTGAAGCCACGCAGCGCCGCAAGAAGAACGGACCCAGCAGTCAGTCCAGCCTCTTTACGCATGACGACGCAAAGCGGGAAGGCGGTGAATCTCTGCGAGACGATGAGCATCTTCCCGATGTGCCAGAATGGGATGCGGCCGAACGGCTGGCACACGAAAAGGAGACCCTGGGATTTTACATCACCGGCCATCCACTGCTGAGATTTGCCGATCAACTTCAAAATTTGACGGATGCCGATTCAGAGAATATCATTCATAAGCGGGACGGCGAGACGGTTCACGTGGCCGGTACGGTGGGCAACGTCAAAACCGTCCTCACAAAGAAAAAAGATACCATGGCCTATGTAACTCTTGAGGACATGAAAGGATCGATAGAGCTGATCGTTTTCAGCGATATGTTCAAGAAGTACTCGACGGTTTTGCAGTCGGGTGAACCCGTCATGGTCACCGGAACAGTAGATGCCGGTGACGAAAACAGTAAAATCATATCTTCAGAGATACTGCCCTTGAAAGAGGTCATCGAAAATCCACACAGCGAAGTTCATTTTGATGTCAATGCAGCTAAAGCGACGCCCCATACCCTTGACTCACTGAAGCGCATTCTATTGAAAAACAGAGGAAAGACAGATGGTTTCATTCATCTGCATTTGAACGGCCAGTCGGAAACCGTGATCTATCTGGGCAAGGACCTCAGGCTGAACCCCACGAAAAGTCTCAAAAAGGAAGCCGATTCAATACTTGGAGACGGGTCGACCCGTTTTTTGTAGGTGAATGCGAATTGTGCGTTTCGATCCTTTCAAATACCGTGAAAGACGATATCGTAACAGGATCAGGAAGGAGAATCTTGTTTCCTTTGACGTGAGAATCAAAGAGACGGACCTCTGGATTTGCGCGGGGAGTGACCTTTCAGTCCTGGCTGAGAAATCCGTCATAAAAAATCGCCATTCCATTGAAGAGTACATCAAGATTCGCCCTGAATTTTT
>CAYXFF010000005.1:13647-14793 GCA_964464185.1 uncultured Syntrophaceae bacterium
AAATGCGGAACTCCAAAACCTTTCAATCTTATTTTCGTGCCGTCCTGTGTACCAGACGGAATCTTGATGCGTTTAAAAGATCCGCTCAATGTGGGGACATCAACGGAAGCTCCCATGACTGCCTGAGAATATTTGATTGTAAAATCCACGAAAACATCGTCCCCCTCCCGCTTGAAGGTATGATGGGGCTGAATATGAATATTGAGATAAAGATCTCCTGCGGGGCCGCTGTTTCTTCCTGGAAGACCTTTGCCTGAGAGCCTGAGTTTTTGCCCCGAATTGATTCCAGGCGGGATTTTGACGTTTATTTCTTCAACACGGTCGGCCTTCCTCAGAGAAATGACCTTCTCTGCCCCCTGTGAAGAATCTTCAAGTGTAATTGAAAGGTTATACTGTAGATCTTCGCCTTTCTGAGCCATTTGTTGCGACTGCGTGCTATAAAAATCTCCAAATGGATCATCCCGGTATGTACGGGTTCTCCTGCCAGTGCCACCGCCGAGATCGAAAATCCAGGAAAAGTCGGAACCCCCGCCGCGGCCGCCGAAACCCAAGTCTCTCAAAATATCATTCAGATCGGCTCCGCGGAATATATCCTCTCTCGAAAATCTCTTATTGAACTGATCGGAGCCGAACTGGTCATATTGCCGACGCTTCTCATCATCGCTCAGTACGGCGTAGGCCTCGCTTATCTTCTTGAATTGCTCCTCAGCGCGTTTCTTGTCTGAAGGATTTCTATCGGGATGATATTTAAGTGCAAGTTTCCGGTAAGATTTCTTGATGTCTTCGAGGCTTGCATTTTTCTCCAGACCAAGAATCTTATAATAATCTTCAACCATTATCATACCCTCATATAATCAAAACAGCACAGCTGAATCTTTGAACTCTTGAGTCTTTTATTCCTTATACCACCAGAAATCATTGTTTTCCACGGAATCGTGATACCTCGTCACTTCTCCTATCTTTATAACTTCGGCAATATCCATCTCATTGTTCTCGTGGATGAGTCTGTCCACAGTCATGATGTAACCTATAATAAATCCGTGCTTTTCAATGGCTATCAGGCTGTAGGATGAGCAGGATGGGTGCATCATGCATCGATCTCCATCGACAGAGGAAACGTATTCGCGGAAAAAATGAATGCCTTTA
>CAYXFF010000005.1:14893-20304 GCA_964464185.1 uncultured Syntrophaceae bacterium
GGAGCTTGTTTCTTTCAGTTTCTGAATGAATTCATCCTTCACCCTTCGATTGTACTTGTGTGCGCTGCTCACAGCGCTGTATATGTTCCCCGTGTACCAGCCGACCTCGAAAAAAGTGACGATTCCGCCAGCTATATCGTTGTCATGTCTGAAAAGCTCTATGGCCGCAAAAATAAAAGCTCCATTGAGAAGGAATGAAACAAGGGCATCCCTGTAACGTTCCGTATAAACGTGACCCGATCCTGGAATCAAGGCGGCAAGCGTCCCGGCTACGGCGGGAGATTTTTCCGGCAGTTCATTGATTCGAAGGAGACCCGAACGCCATCGGCCGGCAGAATCGTGAAGACCGCTTTCCCCTGGAATTTTCGAAAAGGTTTCCCTTGCCCTGCCCCAGTCTTCCCTTTCCACGTATACAAGTGCGCTCTCGTAAATGGCCCGGTGTCTGACTTGACCGGTCGCTCTCTTAAGAATTTCCTCAAAGCTCAGAAGGGCTTCATCGTATTGTTTCAAATTTTTCTCGGATAAACCCTTGAGAAAGAAAGCGTCATAGATCATGTTGCTCCCGGGATATTTGTCTATAAAATCTTTGAAGAGCTTTATGGCATCCTGCCACCGCCGGGCCTTGTGATACGATTCCGCTATTCTGAAAGACGCGGTTTCCAAGCTCTTAGCAGACGGATAATAATGGATAAAGCGTTTGTATTCGGATATGGCACGATAGTAATCCCCTTCTTTAAAGAGGCTCTCGGCAAAACCCAGCAGCCGATCCGCTTCGCTATCTTGAGCAGACGCACAAGGCATTGAGCCCGGCGGAGATATCGTGATGAAAAATACAATAGCAAAGAGAATCCTGTTGCAGGCAGCCTTCACGCGCTTCTTCCAAGTTCAAAAGCGGTCATGTTCACCGCGACCAGTTTCTTCGGAAAGGCGTCATTAAGAATTTCTCCCCAGATTTTATGGGTGACCTCCATATATCGAGACACCACACCGATCATGACCGTGTTGGCTGTCCGTATGTTTCCCGCCTGGAGAGCCAGGGCTGTGGCGTTGATCGACAGGACGTTCTTGAAGTATTTCTTTGCGGTTTCAACTACATCTTTAGGATAGTCTGCCTCTCCCAGGTTCACGGAAGGAGGATAAAGTTCTTCCTGATTGAGGATGATTCGGGCACCGGCTTTCATATAGTTCAGATAGCGCAGGGTCTCCAGTTTTTCAAAAGAAAGAAGTATATCCACACTTCCTTTTTTTGCGATCGGGGAATAAACCTTATCGCCGTAGCGAACATGGCTTGTAACGCAGCCGCCCCTCTGGGCCATTCCGTGGACCTCGCTCTTCTTCACGTCGAGACCCGATGCCATAAGGGCCATGGATAATATGTCGCTTGCCCGAAGGATGCCCTGCCCTCCCACGCCAGCCAGTAAAATGCTCTTTGTGGTATTTTTCATCGTCATGAAACCTCCTCGGATTCAACAATCGCCTTAAAGCCGCATAGCTGCTGGCAGAGGGTGCACCCGGTGCAGAACGCGGAATCAATCATCGCCATTCCTTCCTGTTTTTTTGTCTTTCCCGGTACGGTTCGTTCCGATCCCTCGGGAAATCTGTGCCACGAAATGGGCGGACATCCAAGCCCGAGGCAGGCTCTGCATCCCGTGCATTTTTCCTCATCGACGCGGAATGTTTTCTTGCGCAGCGTGGTCTTGCTCAGCAGGAGGACACAGGGGGCTCTTGAAATCACAAGAGAAGGTCCGGACCTTGAGAGCTCCTCCTTTATCACGGACCGGGTATTTTTGAGATCGTAGGGATCAATGATACGGATGCTCTCTATTCCAAGCCCTTTTGCCAGGATTTCGAAATTCAGAGTGGCGGTCATGTCTCCCTGCAGCGTGGTTCCCGTTCCGGGATGATGCTGCATTCCTGTCATGGCGGTTGTGCTGTTGTCGGCGATGATGATCACCACGTTGCTCTTATTGTAAGCCGTGTTCAGCAGAGAGGTTATGCCGGAATGGATGAATGTGGAATCACCGAGGACTCCGACGACTTTCCCCTTCCCTCTTTCCCGTAGCGCTTTGCTGATCCCGTGAGCCGTCCCGATGCTCGCCCCCATGCATATGCAACTGTGTAATCCCTCCAGCGGTTTCATAAAAGACAGCGTATAACAGCCGATGTCGCCGGTCACAAAGGCCTTCAGTTTTCCCAGGACATAGAACAGCCCGCGGTGCGGGCAGCCCGGGCAGAGATTCGGCGGCCTCGGCGGAATGTTGAGATCTGGCGGTCCAACGCTGCGGACCGGCCGTCCCTTGATGGATTCCTCCACCACGCCGGGGTCAAACTCGTTTGTGTAGGGGAAAACCGACTTGCCGATGACCTTGATTCCCATGGCGCGGATCTGCTCTTCGATGAACGGGTCGAGCTCTTCGACCACATAAAGTTTACGAACCCCGCGGGCGAACTCTCGAATGAGTCCCTCCGGCAAGGGATGCACCATGCCGAGTTTCAAATAGGAATAGCCGGGGAATACGTCCTTTGCGTAGTTATACGTCATGCCGGCCGTGATAATTCCGGCTTTCCTGTCATTCCATTCCAGTTTATTTTCGGAGAAGGTTTCCGCGTATTTCTGAAGCCTTTTTGTACGTTCTTCAACGACAATCCTTCTATTCCTCGCGTTGAACGGCACCATCACGTATTTTGATGGGTCAAGCCGCTCGACGATTCTTTCTTCTCGTTTGACAGGTTCTTCCAGTTCGACGATGCTTTTGGAATGGGAAACCCGTGTCGTCGTACGCAGGAAAACAGGCGTATCGAACGTTTCACTGATTTCAAAGGCCTTCTTGATGAAAATCCTGGCCTCTTCGCTGTCGGAAGGCTCAAGCATGGGTATCTTCGCGAACTTTGCGTAGTTGCGGTTGTCCTGTTCATTTTGAGAACTGTGGAGGGATGGATCGTCAGCCGTGATGATGACGAGAGCGCCGTTTGTCCCCGTGTAGCTCACTGTAAAAAGAGGGTCCGCCGCAACATTCACACCCACATGTTTCATGACAGCCATGGCTCTTGCGCCGGCCATGGCCGCACCTATCGCCACTTCGAGACCGACCTTTTCGTTGGGAGACCACTCTGCGTAAACCCCTTCGTATTTGGCGAACTCCTCCAGAATTTCAGTGCTGGGGGTGCCGGGATATCCCGACGCGAACGTCGCGCCGCATTCATAAGCTCCCCGGGCGATCGCTTCATTTCCAGACATGATTTGTTTCATGAACTCATTTCCTCTCTTACAGGTTGTATCCGGTCCAGCGCTGAACTTCTTTTCGAAATGCGGTACGATTGGATCACGTTTCCAGTTCGGATATTTTTCTTTTGATCATGGCGTCCATGACCGGATCACTTTTCTGTTCCTGAGCCTTCTTGTAATATTCAAGAGCCTTTTCCCTGTTTTTCTTTTCAAGATAGATTCCGGCCATGTTGCTGTATGTGGCGCTGAGAACGGCGCCACCCATGGCATTCTGAATCGATTTTTCATAAAACTCCAGGGCCTTATCGAGATCCCCTTTAGCGTCATAACAATATCCCAGACCATTGTATGCCATTGACCTCAAGTCATTTCTGATGCCGGAGGCATTCAGGAAATCCTTGTAGGCCTGTATCGATCGGTCAAAATCGTTCAGTCCATAATAAAGGTTCCCCATGCTGAAGAGGGCATTGGCCGCCGCCCTGCTTCCGGGGAATTTCCGGTTCAGTTCGCTGTACATTATTATGGCCCGCATTGAGGTTTCCGGGCCGGGAGGTGACAAATGATAGGCGCTGAACGCCTCCGCGTATAATTTCTGAGCATTTTTCTCATAATCCAGGCGATAGAGATACCAGCCCGTGGAAATCAGTATCACGGCTAAGAAAACGCCGAGCCCGATATACGCTCTTTTTTTGTTTTTTTCGTAATAGTCTGTGATTTTTTCGATTTTTAATTGAAAAGCTCCCGG
Source organism: uncultured Syntrophaceae bacterium (assembly GCA_964464185.1). Classification (GTDB taxonomy): domain Bacteria; phylum Desulfobacterota; class Syntrophia; order Syntrophales; family UBA4778; genus UBA4054. The sequence goes on from CAYXFF010000005.1 coordinate 18,865, forward strand.
GCTTTTCAATTCTTTCGGGTTCATGTTAGCCATATAGCATCCTGCTCCTCAACTCATCATATGATGTGAAATTATTCTCTACTTGATTGTTATAATAATATTTGATGATTCACGCCCTCGGGTCCCTCCGCCTTACGATAAATGAAAACAGGGATGAAAGAATCCCTGTCTTTATTTATTTCCGCCTGATCAAGATCCTCGGATCAGTTCACTGATCGTGCGGGGCGCGCGGACGATTTTCCCTTGCCTGTTCGTAAAGGCATGGACCGTATAGCCTTCTACAAGAACATTTTTGCCTCTCTCATCCTTGATTTCATAATCAAATTTGATGCTGGCCATGCGGAAATAATTTATGGCGGTTTCGATTTGAACCATTTCATCATAACGGGCAGGCGCGAGGTAATGACAATAAAGCTGTGTCACGGGAAGATAAAATCCTTCTTTCTCCAACCGGGCATAGACAATTCCCATATCCCTCATCATTTCCGTGCGGCCGATTTCAAACCAGCGGATGTAATTCGAATGATACACGATGCCCATGGCATCGGTATCTGCATAACTGACCCGTATTTCAACGACCTTCTTTTTCAATAAACCCTCTCCAGTCACCCAGGAAATGCTCCATCAGCAGAAATCCGGGTAGAACGAGTATTCCTGTTTTCTGGGCGACCTTTTCAGAGAAGGATTCCCCGTTGCGGAGATTGTCACCCTCGGAGGATAAAACAGCGAAGGGGCTGGGGTCATTGACATGGGTTTTCCTGCTGATGGGTGTCGGATGATCGCTCAAAACCATCAGTCTGTAAGAGGAGACCTTACGGAGGCCTTCCATGACGGTTCCCACCACCTTTTCGTCGAATTCCTCGATGGCCTTGATCTTTCCTTCGGCGTTTCCTTCGTGGCCCATTTCATCGGGCGCCTCAACGTGAACAAAGACGAGGTCTCTGTCCTCCAGGACCTCCAGAGCCTTTCGGCCTTTTCCAGCATAGTCGGTATCAATGTATCCCGTTGCGCCATTGACATGCACGACGTCGAGCCCCGCATAAATGCCGATACCTCTCAAGAGATCCACCGCAGAGATGATAGCACCACGGATTTGATATTTCTCCGTGAGAGGCTTCATCAGGGGCGCCTTGCCCTGTCCCCAGAGCCAGATGGAACTCGCGGGCCGCTTTCCAAGAGACACGCGCAGGGTATTGACAGGACTCTCTTTCAGTATCTCTCTGGACCGCATCATCAGCGCTATGATATCTTCTCCTCCATTTCCCCTTGGAAGATGTCGGTCTATTTCCTGACCGACGATGTCGTGGGGTGGCGTCGTTTCGGCATACTCCGGTCCTCCCCGCCATACCAGCAGATGCCTGTAGCTCACGCCGGGATAAAAGCTCAATCTTTCGGAACCCAGCCTGTTCTCCAAATCCGCTATGATATCCCTTGACTCGG
>CAYXFF010000005.1:20404-40331 GCA_964464185.1 uncultured Syntrophaceae bacterium
TTGATCTTCCTTCCCTTCTGTATCACGGCGGCGATGCTGATGTCATTGGCACCAAGAATTCCCGATATCTTCGATAGAACACCCGGCCTATCCACCGCCGAAAATCTGAAATAGTACTTTGTATAAATATCCTCCATGGGCAGGATACGGATGTCCTCCATTCCCTCCTCGCCGTGAAAGCGGGCGGGGACTCGCCTGGAGATGCCCTTGAGCATATCGCGCGCTATATCGATCAGGTCGCTCACCACGGCGCTCGCCGTCGGCATCATGCCCGATCCCTGGCCGTACAGAAAAACAGAATCCGAGGCGTCGCCCATGATGTGGAAGGCGTTGTAATTTCCATTCACGTTCGCCAGAAGGTGGTTGAAGGGAATCATCGTCGGATGAATCCTAGCCTCTACAAACGCCTCCCTCTCTCGTGCGATGGCGAGAAGCTTTATCTTGTATCCGAGTTCCTTCGCGAATTCTATGTCCTTCTGAGAAATTCCCGATATCCCTTCGCGGTAAATGTCTTCAAGCCGGACCTTCTTCCCGTAGGAGAGAGACAAAACGATAGCGAGTTTGTGCGCCGTGTCGATTCCCTCGATGTCAAAAGTCGGATCGGCCTCTGCAAACCCGAGGTTCTGTGCCTCTCTGAGAACGGCATCGAATGCCTTTCCCTCATCGGTCATTTTGGTCAGAATATAGTTCGATGTTCCGTTCATGATGCCGAATATGGATCGGATCCTGTTCGCGACAAGACATTCCTTCAGGGTCTTGATTACGGGAATGGTTCCGCCCACGCTCGCTTCAAATCCGATGTCCACATCTTCTTTTTCCGCGGTCTGAAATATTTCATTCCCGTGCGTGGCCAGCAGGGCCTTGTTGGCTGTTACCACATGTTTTTTCTTCCGCATGGCGTCGATAATGAATGAGCGGGCGGGATCGTAACCACCGATCAGTTCAATTACAATCGATATCTCGGGATCGTTCAGAATTTCCCCCGCATCCGTGGTAAGAATCGCCTTCTCTACCGATACGGATCTGGGGGTTGAAATATCGATATCCGCAATTTTTTTGAGGACGATTCGGGCCCCCAGCCGCTTTTCAAGGATTTCCCGGTTGATCCGGAGCAGTTTTACGACACCCGTCCCGATATTTCCGAAACCAATCAAGCCCGCATAGATGATCTTCATGATCTGACCCTCGCGTTCCATCGTTACCGATTATTCGATATTCCGACCATGCTTTTACCTTTTTACCTTTATAATATCAACCGGTTTTTGCATAATTCAACCGCTCGGCCCACCGTCTCATCACGACTTTCTTCAGTAAATAATTCTCGCGATTTTTCAGAGTGGGGTCCGCCTCCACGATGGCGAAAGCCTCTTCTCTGGCCTCCTGCAGAAGCCTTCCGTCTCTCAAAATACTGGCGATGGGAAAATCGGGCAGGCCCGATTGTCTCGTGCCCAGAAATTCACCGGGCCCCCGAATCTTCAGGTCCTCTTCGGCGATTCGGAACCCGTCATTTGTTTCCTCCATGATCCGGAGTCGGCGGGCAGCCATATCCGACCCCCGGTGCGGCGTCATGAGAACGCAGAGGGACGGAATATTCCCCCTTCCGATTCTCCCCCGCAGCTGGTGCAGCTGAGATAACCCAAAACGTTCCGCGTGTTCGATCACCATCAGAGAGGCCTCGGGAATGTCGATGCCGACCTCCACGACGGTCGTGGAGACCAGAAGATCCACACGCTTCTCTGAGAAATCCCGCATGATTTTATCCTTTTCGGAACTTTTCATGCGCCCGTGAACAAGTCCCACTCTTAAATCCGGAAAAACCGTTTGCTGAAGGTGTTCCGACATTCGGGTGGCGTCTTTGAGATCCAGAACCTCAGACGCTTCGACCAGAGGATAAATCACAAAGGCCTGCCTGCCTTGACGCAATTCAGACCTTATTAAACCATAAACGCCGTCCCTTTGCCCCTCGTAGCAGACCCTCGTTTGAACGGTCTTTCTTCCGGGCGGCATTTCATCAATCACGGAGAGATCGAGGTCACCGTACACCGTCATGGCAAGAGTTCTCGGGATCGGCGTGGCGGTCATGACCAGAACGTCCGGGTGCAATCCCTTGTCTCTGAGAATCTGCCTCTGTACAACACCAAAGCGATGCTGTTCATCGATGACGACAAGTCCGAGTTTTTTGAATTCGACTTTCTCCTGTATCAAAGCGTGAGTTCCCACGACAATATCCAGGGCGCCCGTATCAATCTTTTCTATGATGTCGTCTCGTTCTTTTGATCCAAGACTGCCGGTCAGATTTGCCACGCGCAATTCCAGCGGTTCCGCCCATTTTCTCACCGTTGCAAAATGCTGAGCGGTGAGGATTTCTGTAGGGGCCATAATCGCTCCCTGGTATCCGTTCTCCACAGCACTGACAAGCGCTGCCATGGCGACCACGGTCTTCCCGCAGCCCACGTCACCCTGCAGAAGCCTGTGCATGGGGTATATGCCGGCCATGTTATCCGCTATTTCACCGAGAACCCTGTTCTGCGCTCCCGTCAACCTGAAGGGCAGATGACTTAAAAATCGATCCAGGAGGACCCCTCCTTTTTTAAAGGAAATGCCTCTTTCCGAAATATTCTTCTTTTTTCGCAAGGCCATGGCAAGCGCAAAATAGAAAAAATCGTCAAAGATCAATCTGCGGTGGGATGCGGACTTCCATGAATTATAACTATCGACATCTTCTTCTTGCCCCGGGAAGTGAACGTTCTGTAATGATGGAGCGATTCCGGCAAGCTCTCGCCTCGCGCAGACATCTTCGGGTACGGGGCTGACAACGCATGGAGTATAATGATCCAGGGCATTACGCATGATTCTTCTTATCTGTTTCTGCCCCAGTCCTTCTGTTTCTGAATAAATGGGCACAATGCGCTTGAAATGGAGAAAGGCGTCTTCCTCATCGTCGATGATCTCGAAATCTGGATGGGCCATCTCTTTCGTGAACAGCGAACCGCGTATCTCACCGGTGAGGATTACCCGCCTGCCCGCCTGGAAGGCGCGCCTCAAAAAGGTATCCCGGCCCCGAAACCATTTGGCCGTGAGGATGCCGCTCCCATCATCGATCCCCACCTCGAAAACCTTCGCTTTCCGGTAATACCTGAATTGGGCACTCACGACCTCTCCAACGACCGTTTCCCTGCGGCCGAACTGGAGAGCCTCGATCCTCACAATGCTCCTCCGGTCCTCATATCGCCGCGGCAAAAAGAAAAGAAGGTCCTCGACGGATCGGACTCCTTTTCTCTCGAGAAGCCTTGCCACTTTCGGTCCCACGCCCTTGACATACTGAACGGGAAGCGAAAGCTTCTCAAAACAGCTCCGTATTTCTTCTTCAGATTGAAATGTCCTGCCTGTCATTTATTCAGTCTTTTTCAATAACTCGATCAAAAAAGGCCCGCTCGTTTTTTTTCATGACACGTATCTGTTAACAAATATGAAGCCGATCCACAAGGTAAGATTTGACAATTCAGGGATATTCCATTATATTCCGACCACAGATCATTCTGACATCATCATGGTCCGCATTCACAATATCTACGCTGGAGAGCTCATGCAGAAAAAGATTTCCTACAAGGACGCTGGAGTGGATATAGACAGAGCCAATCTGTTCATCGAAAAGATCAAACCCCTCATAAAAAGCACGTTTCGAAAGGAAGTGAAGGGCACCATCGGCGACTTCGCCGGAATTTTCAATCTGGATACCGCAAGGTATAAAACCCCTCTTCTTGTTTCTTCGACCGACGGTGTAGGCACGAAACTGAAAATCGCCCACATGATGAATAAACACGATACGATCGGCATCGATCTGGTCGCCATGTCGGTAAACGATATTGCGGTCAAGGGTGCCGAACCTCTTTTTTTTCTCGATTATCTTGCCGCAGGCAAGTTAAAGATGGAGACAAGTATCGCCATTGTGGAGGGCATTGCCCGGGGCTGCAGTGAGGCGGGCTGCGCCCTTATCGGCGGTGAAACAGCGGAAATGCCGGGAATGTATAAAGACGGCGAGTATGATCTGGCAGGTTTCTGCGTGGGAATTGTAGAGGAAGAGCGTCTGATCGACGGCTCCGTGATCAGCGTGGGAGACAGCATAATAGGGCTCGCGTCGAACGGGCTGCACAGCAACGGTTTTTCTTTGGCTAGAAAAATTTTTTTTGAAAAAGCAAAACTCAAGGTATCTGACACCGTGGGGAGCCTCGATCAGCCCATCGGCATGGAACTGCTCAGACCCACGAAGATTTACGTGAAGTCTCTTCTGAATCTGACAAAAACGTTTATCATCAAGGGCGCCGTCCATATTACCGGAGGCGGTTTTATTGATAATATCCCAAGGGCACTCCCGGATCCCTGCCGCGCCGTGATCACGAAGGGAAGCTGGGTGATTCCTCCCGTATTCAATATCCTGCAGAAAATGGGAAACGTGGATGAAGATGAAATGTTCCGTGTCTTTAACATGGGGATCGGCATGATGATCATCGTTTCAGAAAAGGATTCCTCTGACGTTCTGGAGAGACTCGGCGGTCTTGGCGAACAGGCTCACCTCATCGGCTCTGTTGAAAAACGGAATAAGAATCAGCAACCCGTAACGTTCATCTGATCATGACAAAACGTTTGGGAATAGGCGTTCTCGTATCAGGAAGCGGATCGAACCTCCAGTCCATTATCGATCATATCGAAAAGGGGCAGATCCAAGCTGAAATCCGGGTCGTCATAAGCAACAATCCCGACGCCTACGCGCTCGAGCGCGCAAAAAAACACGGGATACCGTCTGTGGTCGTCCGGCATCAGGATTATCCGGACCGGGACGATTTTGACAAAAGAATGATTGAGAGTCTGAAATCCTTCGGGATAGAGCTCGTGGTCATGGCCGGATTCATGAGAGTACTCACGCCCCTTTTTTTGAAGGCCTTTCCCATGAAAGTGATCAATATCCATCCGGCAATTCTTCCGTCGTTTCAGGGTCTTCACGGCCAGCAGAAGGCCTTCGAATACGGCGTCAAATTTTCCGGGTGCACGGTGCACTTCGCCGATGAGGGCGTCGACACCGGGCCGATCATCATACAGGCCGTGGTTCCCGTCTACGACACGGATGCGGTCGAAACGCTTGCCGAAAGAATTTTGAAAGAGGAGCACAGGATCTACCCCCAGGCCATTCAATGGTACGCCGAGGGGAGACTGGAGGTCGCCGGCAGAAAAGTGCGGGTAAAAGACCACCCTCCCATGAAAGGTGTTTCGCTTCACAACCCTCCCATTGCCGGGTTTTAATTTTATTTCCCTTTCTGGAAACCATGATCATGTATGATACGATATTGATCGGAAAGGATGTCGGTACCCTGATTGCGGCCCTGGCCTCCTCAAGCCAGGGGCTCAGAACGCTTCTTTTGAGTGATGGAAATGATCCCGCTGTCTATACAGGATCCGGCTGTACTTTCAATATAGATCCTTTCCCGTGGACGGGTCTGGGAAATGGTGATTCCTTTCTTCATTTTCATCTCAATAATGTTATTCTTCAGGCCATCCTGCCTTTGCTTGTACCGTTGAATCCGGGATTGCAGATCATCCTTCCTGAAAATCGACTGGATATTTTCAGCAGCCATGAACATCTTATTCATGAAACATCCAGAGAATTTCCGGGAAGAGAGGCGAAAATCAATGCCCTCTATGAAGCGGCTTCGCATGCGAACCGCCTTCTATCGCAACTCATCATGGACTATCCAACCCTGCGTCCCGGAACCATTAAGAAGTCTCCAGGCTTTTTGAAAAATCTGGCCCTTTACTTGCGCGAGAAGTCGCGATGCGACAGCATATTCCGCGGTATCCGGGATGATTCCTTGCGTCTCTTTTTCGAATCCCAGCTTGCTGTCCTTTCCAACAGGCATCCTATGGAATGGAAATATTCTCCCATGTCGCCCCATATCATTACCATGCCGCTGCAAGGCGTTTTTTATCCTCTTGGAGGCAAACAGGTGGTGCTGGATGCCCTTGAAGACCTTTTTGTCAGGCAAGGCGGCGTTCTGCTCACGGGATGCGACATTGACAGAATCACGGCGGAAAAAGGGCTCTATCAAATCGAAGGTCGTGCCGGACAGGAGACGCTTCAATTTTCAGCGAGTCATCTCATCGTCAGTAAGGCCTGGAAAAATATGGAAAGGGTTCTTCACGCCGACGATAGAAAAGCCAGGCGTTTTGCCGGCTATCTCAAGCGTTCTGAAAAACAATTGCACCCCTTCACGCTGTACATGAGCGTTCTTGATAAGGGGCTTCCCGAGAAAATGTCAGAATATGTGGCTTTGATTCTGGATAAAAATAAGCCTCTGCATGATCTCAATTTCATCTTTGCCGAACTGAGCAGACGGGGAGATTACGGACGAGCGCCTGAGGGGAAAAGAGCACTGAGCGCCACGGTCTTTCTGAACAAAGCCACCTCAAGCCATCAAGACGGTGAGCTCCTTGATCTTGCGGATAAACTCCTCCAGAATCTGAATGGATTTCTCCCATTTCTTTCAGAAAATATCGACTTCCTTGATATAGGTCAATGTATCGATTTCTCACGTAAATTCGAGGAAACGGCGACCCATCGATACCGGATCCTGCGACGTTCGCTGCTCCACCTTTCAACACTTTCCAGCAAAACGCCCCTGAAAAATGTTTATATGACAGGAAAAGATATATTTCCAGATCTCGGCTTTGAAGGAGAAGTATTGTCCGGATTAAACGCCGCGAATCTCAGTACCGGAGGTCGTTTATGATAAATCATGAAGAAGACTATGATTTTTCAATTAAAAATCTGGGCGAGAGACGCATACCCGCTCCTGCCGGTGCTGGTTATTTCAAATCGGATGATGACCTGATTCTTTTGAATATTTCACTCAAGGACTTTGATAAATACAAAACCCCTGAAGGGCGTCCATTGTGCCTGGAAATTGCCGGACCGAGAAAGATGATCTACTTCGATCCCTCCAAAGTGAAGGCCGCGATCGTGACGTCCGGCGGCTTATGTCCAGGAATCAATGACGTGATCCGTTCCCTTGTCATGGAACTTTATTACCGTTATGGTGTTCGCAACATCATCGGGATCAAATACGGGTTCCAGGGACTCGTTCCCAGCTACGGCCATGATGTAATGGAACTAGATCCTGACATCGTCCAGGATATCCATATGTTGGGAGGAAGCATTCTATCGGCATCCCGCGGAATTCATGATACGGTTCTAATGGTTGACGCCTTGGAGCGAATGAACGTTTCGATCCTTTTCTGCATCGGCGGGGACGGCACAATGAGAGGTGCGGAGATTATCACGGACGAGATCCTCAGACGAAACAAAAAGATAAGCATCGTCGGAATTCCGAAGACCATCGATAATGATCTCATGTTCATCGAACGTAGTTTCGGCTTCGATACGGCGATCCAGGAAGCCGTGAAGGTGATCCAGTGTGCCCATGTGGAGGCGAAGGGAGCTCTCCACGGGATCGGCCTCGTCAAACTGATGGGGAGGCAGTCGGGACATATAGCGGCCAGCGCCGCACTGGCCCAGCCGGACGCAAATTATGTTCTCATACCTGAAATCCCCTTCGATTTGGATGGCGAGAAAGGATTTCTCAGAATACTTGAGCATCGACTCAGAGACAGGCACCATGCCGTCATTCTTGTGGCGGAAGGGGCTGGCCAGAACCTCATCCGGAGAGACGGCATGGCCGTGGAGCGCGACCCCTCAGGCAATATACGGCTCTTCGATATCGGACTCTTTCTTAAAGAACAGATAGAGAGTTATTTTAATAAAATCAACATGGAAATAAACCTCAAATATATCGATCCCAGCTACATCATACGGAGCGTGACAGCGAATGCCAGCGACAGCCTCTATTGCAGTATCCTCGCAAAATACGCCGTTCATGCCGCCATGGCGGGAAAAACAGGGATGGTGGTCGGTCTTGTAAATGATGCCCGGGTTCATCTTCCGCTCAAGGCTGTGGCCACGAAACGCAAAATGGTTGATCCCCAGGGGAACATCTGGATGAATGTCCTCGAATCAACAGGCCAGCCTGTATCCATGAAAAACGACTGAAAGAAAATGGAAAAAAGGCTTGCAATATTTTGGATTTTAGATTAGTTATGCAGCCTTATTTTGTATCCGGAGGTTTAAAATGTCTAGAGTCTGTGAGGTGTGCGGCAAAGGACCTGTCGTGGGCAATAACGTAAGCCACGCGAATAACAAAACAAAAAAAGTCTGGTACCCTAATCTTCAGAAGATGAAAGTGGTTGATCGTGAGACGGGATCCAGGAAAAGAATGAAGGTCTGCACGCGCTGCCTTCGTTCAGGTTTTGTGAAAAAAGCCGTATAAAGTCATTTGGTTGGGAAGATCATCTTTTTAAGATTTGACAGCTTGATCTGGAACGTCCCGAACTCGGTCTTTCCGTAAGCCTTCCGGTCTTTGTTCAAAACCAATTCTATTTCACTGCCGTCTTTTAATTGAACAACACCGCGAAGCTCGCGTTCTTTCATTCTGAATAGAACGATGCGTATTCTGTCAAAGGCAATGGCATAGATCCCCTCCCCTCTTTTCCCGTCGACGAAAGTATTCCCCTCGATGCTTACCTCAGAGCACTCCGTCACAACATCCATCTGATCGATGAATGTGACCGTGTATTTCTTGTCAGGAACGGGAATCTTATTGGTTGGACTGTCCCCGATGACGCCCATGCCCAGCAGGATGGGGATAAAAAAAAGGACCGTGATCATCGCTAATCTCAAGGACCATTTCATGCGCATCTTACCTCCAAAGGTTTAATCCGGTGATAAACAAACCTCTTCCGCTTTAAGATCGGCGTTGAGGCTCTTCAACAGGTTTTCGATCTCGTCGATGAAATCGTTCATGATAAAGAGCTTGACAATTGCCTTTGTTTTATCAATAGTCGTTGCGATTGCAAATCCCTCATATCCCTGCAGGATAAACGTGAGGAGGGATATGTTATTTTTGTTAAGCGTTATATATGTTTCGATAAAATCGCCTCTTTTGTCCACCGGTGACTCGACCTTTTCAGAGTTTTCATCATCTTTTACTTTGAAAGAAGGTTAAATATCAAGCTTTAATTATGCTCAGGTTATCACTTTTTCGACCCCTGAGAGAGCGGGTCTTCGATCAAGGAAAATAAGGATTCAACAGATTTGGCTTCAGGAAATAAAATCAAAAACCAGTCACTCCCCACGACACAGTGGCTGGTTCCTTCAGAAGACATGGAACGTCGTACGCGTCTGGTTCGGGAACTCCGCATCCATCCCATCGTTTCCAGCATTCTTGTCAACAGGTCTATCGTTGATCCCGACGAGGCGAAGCGATACCTCCAGCCTTCCTTGAAAGACCTTCATAACCCCTTTTTGATGAAAGATATAAAGAGGGGCTTGAAACGTCTTGTCAGGGCTTTGAACGGCCGCGAAAAGATCGTCATTTATGGTGATTATGATGTGGATGGAATCACCTCGCTTGTCATTCTGTACGACTTTTTAAAAAAAACCGGCGCCGATGTGTCTTATTATATCCCTGATAGGATCGCGGAAGGATATGGTTTAAACAGGACCGCCGTCGAAAAAATAGGAGAGAGAGGTGTGGCGCTGATCATAACCGTGGACTGTGGCATCTCAGACCATGGGGAAATCGCCCACGCAAGATCACTGGGCATGGACACCATCGTACTGGATCATCATGAGGTCCCGGAGAATCTCCCCGAGGCGGAGGCTGTTATAAACACATACCGCAGCGACTGTTCATTTCCCTTCAAGCAGCTTGCGGGGGTTGGAATCGTATTCAATTTCCTCATCGCCCTGCGTGGACAATTGCGTGAGATAGGCTTCTGGAAAGACCGGCTCTACCCGAATTTGCGGGAATATCTCGACCTCGTCGCCCTCGGTACCATAGGAGATATTTCCCCTCTGATTGACGAGAACAGAATATTCGCCAAGATAGGCCTCGACCTCATCAATCAGGGCAAACGTCCCGGAATTCAGGCGCTTAGAGAGGTGAGCGGCGTGGGCCATCAGCCCGTCGATTCCACGACAGCCTCTTTTTCCCTTATACCGAGAATCAACGCGGCCGGCCGGGTCGCATCCGCTGACGATGCCGTGCGTCTTCTTTTGTCCCAAGACATGAGCGAGGCCCTGCCGCTTGCGAGAAAACTCGATGGCCATAACCGCGCACGTCAAATGTTAGAGAGAACCATTCTTCAATCGATCACTAAAGAAATTGAAAGCTCGATGAATATGGAAATCACGCCTGTTCTTGTCCTTGCCTCACCGGACTGGCATCCCGGAGTTATCGGAATTGTAGCCTCAAAGCTCGTGGAACTTTATTACAGACCCGCGATCCTGATCAGTCTTAAAGACGGGGTCGGCAAGGGTTCAGGCCGAAGCATACCGGAATTCAATCTCCATCGTGGACTGACGCAGTGCCGGTCGCATCTCCTTTCCTACGGCGGGCACCGTTTCGCGGGCGGCATGTCCATACGTGAAGAACATATTCTAACCTTTCGCTCCATGCTTGAAAAGATTGTTCGTGAAGAAGTGAGACTTTTAGACCTGGTTCCATCCACATCCATCGACGCAAATTGCGAACTGAATGAAATTAATCATGATTTTATGTGCCAGCTTAACAGCCTTGCTCCCTACGGAAGCATGAATCCTGAACCTCTTCTCTACACCCGGAATGTCAACGTATCTAATCCCGTTATTGTCGGCAACAATCACCTCAAGATGAGGATCATCAGCCACAGCACATCCTGCAATTCCATATGGTTCGGCAAGGGTCAATTCGTCAGCACCCTTCCGGACACGAAACTGGACATCGTATTCACCCCGCAGCTTAATCACTGGAACGGGACATCGACGATACAGCTCAAGCTCAGAGACATGGCGAAATCGGCTTGAGATTTTCTTGACATTCAACGATATTACGCGTATTTTTCATTAAAAAGATTCACGGGAGGTCTGGAGCCATGAAAGTTATTTTTAGTTTTTTTATGGTCTTGCTGATAAGCATTCCCAACCTCGTTTCCGCGTCCGATACGAGAATTGGTATTGTAAAAAATGTCCGCGGGTCTGCTTTTATTGAACGGAGCACGAAGCTCATTTCAGTCAAAGTCGGTGAAAGACTTTTTGAGAAAGATGTGATTGTCACGAAAGAGGAAAGCTCCCTGGGCCTGATTCTTCGAGACAACAGCCTCTTGTCTATCGGATCCAATTCCAGAGTGATTCTTTCTGAATTTCGCTTTGAACCTGCGGAAAAAAAACTTTCTTTTCTTACTCGAATAAAGAAGGGAACATTGACCTACTTGACGGGTTTGATGGCCAAGATGAACCAGAATGCCGTAAAGTTTGAAACACCATCGGCCGTGTGCGGTGTCAGGGGAACTCATTTTGCCATAAGAGTTGAGGATGATTAACCTGTTCATCGCAACAAGAGTCCCGCAAAGCTTGAAAGACATGCTATCATGAATCCTGAGGGTACAGCAGGAGGATCGAGTGACATCCGAAAAGTTCCGCGTTAACTTTTCAGTACGGATGAGCCGTTTCATAACCTTTTTCCTGATCCTGATTCTTTTCTCTGGATGCAGCCCAAAGACACAGTTTGTTCTATTGCCCGATCCCGATGGTCACGTGGGAAAGATTGAAGTGGCCAATCCACAGGGAATGCGAGTTCTTGATAAGCCCTGGCAGGCGACCGAGGTCGCCAGCATTGAAACCATCCCCGATGAACCGAAGATCATGGATGAGGCACAGGTCAAACGTGTCTTCAAGGAAGCTCTTGAAGCTCAGCCGCAACTCCCGGTCATCTTTATTATGTATTTTAAAAGTGAAAGCGCGTTACCCACAAGTACCTCTCTTGAATCCCTTCCTGAAATTTTGGAAGCGATCCATTCTCGCAGATCGCATGATATCAGCGTGGTCGGTCATACGGATAATCTTGGGACGGCCGATTACAATCTCAACCTGTCCCTGAGGCGCGCGAAAAAGGTGGCGCAAATTCTCATAGACGAGGGCGTCGATCCATCCATCATCGAAATCGACTATTTTGGCATTGAAAAGCCATTGATTGAAACCCCGGAGGGTGTGCCGGAACCCAGGAACCGCCGGGTCGAAATCACCGTAAGGTAACCCTTCAGAAACATCCTTTTCACAGCCAGCGCTTTCGCCTTCTATAGGATTTCACGTTCTGGTAGGACTTCAGGGCATCGGCGGATCCCTTTCCGAGATAAAATTCTTTGATGTCCGGATTTTTTCTGAGATCCTCGGCGGTGCCCTCCATGACGATCTTCCCGTTTTCCATGACATAGCCGTAATGAGCGATCTGCAGTGCCATCGTCGAATTCTGTTCCACGAGGACGATGGTCGTGCCCTGTTCCTCATTGATTCTCCGGATAATTTTGAAAATTTCTCTGACGACAAGCGGCGCAAGACCGAGAGAGGGCTCATCAAGAAGTAAAAGCCTTGGATGAGCCATCAGAGCGCGCCCCATCACAAGCATCTGAAGCTCCCCTCCGCTGCAGTATCCGGCAAGACTTTTCCTCCTGCTGAGCAGAGCCGGGAAATAATCGTAGACCAATTCCAGATCTTTCTTGTAGGGTTTTCCCCATCTCGTGGCCGTCCCGACTCTCAGGTTTTCCTCGATCGTCAAATACTTGAAAGGTTGGCGCCCCTCCAGGACCTGAATAATTCCTTTCCTTGTGATTTCTTCAGGTGAGAGATTGTCGATACGCTTCTCCTCGTAAACGATGCTCCCGTCCGTCACCTTTCCATTCTCCGGTTTCAGCAATCCCGATATGGCCTTCAGCGTCGTGGTCTTGCCTGCACCATTGCTTCCGAGGAGAGAAACAATTTTGTGGGTTTCGACGTTCAGTGAAACGCCTTTCAAAACCTGAATGACATCCGCGTAAACAATGCTGATGTTGTTGATCTCAAGCAGCATGACAATGCCCTCTCCTCAATAAGAAAACGGCCATAATTTGAAGCTGGACCGTATGATTCTCCACACCTCCGCTAGGCCTTTGGGTTCGAACAAAATAAAAAGAACGATGGCCAGACCGAAAACAAATTCGCGAATCGGTGCTATCGTGAGACCGAATTCCGGAAACAGGCTCGTGTTCATGAGAAAATCCGTGCCCCACCTCAGGCCCTCATTCAGAAGCGTGATGAAGACGGCTCCGTATATGGAACCGGCAATACTTCCCAGTCCCCCGATGATGATCATGGCTATATATTCCACCGACAGCAGAAGATTAAATGGCTCGCTGGTGATGCTGATCATATAGTAAGCCCAGAGACCGCCAGCCAACCCTGCGTAACAGGAACTGATCGCGAACGAAAGAAGCTTGTATCGAAAAATGGGAATCCCCATTCCCTCCGCCGCCCGATCGTTATCCCGGATGGCAATGAAGGCTCTTCCGTATTTTGTCCGGATCAAATTAATGGCCACCCACACGAGCCCCGCAAGGGACATGTAGATCACGAAAAAGAAGCTCCGATCCCCGGCAAGATTGATACCGAAGATGGAAGCCGCGGGAAGCGTGATGCCCATGGTGCCTCTGGTCATGTCTTCCCAGTGCACCAGCAGATACTCGATGATAAATTGACCGGCGAGGGTTGAGATGGTGAGATAAAGCCCCTTGAGGCGCAGAGATGGAAGACCGAAGATCAAACCCACGAAAGCCGTGATCAGTCCCGCGGCCGGGATGGCAATCCAGAATGGCGCGCCGAACCGTGTGGCAAAGATAGCCGCGGCATAAGCGCCCACGCCAAGAAAAGCACCGTGACCGAGAGATATTTGTCCCGTGTATCCGACGAGAATATTGAGACCCACGGCGGCTATGGCAGCGATTCCCATCATGTTCATGATATAGAGAAAATAGGAACCGCCCATATAAGGAACCAGCGTGAAAAGAAGAAAGATGCCGATAATGGACCACAGTTTTCCGAAGTCCGTGGAAAAAACTTGCAGTTCATCCTCATATCGTTCTTTGAAATTCCCGCAGGGGTGAAGTCTTGGTTTCTTTATCATCACTTCTAAACCCTCTCGATTTCCACAAGACCGAAGAGCCCATAGGGTTTGACCAGCAGGATGACGACCAGAACGATGTACGGCAGGACATCCTTGAGCGACGTGGACAGATATCCTCCGGTGAAAGTCTCCAGCAGTCCGATGAGAATGCCTCCGATGACGGCGCCGCCGATCGAATCCAGCCCGCCGAGAATCACCACCGGGAATACCTTGAGGCCGATGGAACTGAGTTCATGAACATTGATTCCGTTCATGATCCCCAGCACAATGCCGCTCATGGCCGCGACCAGCGCGGCAATTCCCCAGGAAAGAGCGAAGACCCGCTTGACATGAACGCCCAGTGAAAGGGCCGCGCTCTGGTTGTCCGCCACCGATCTCATGAAAATCCCCTGAGAGGAATATTTGAAGAATAGTCCGAAGAGGGTGAGAAACAAGAACCCGATGATCAGAGCGGCTACGTAAACAGGCGGCACATTGATAGCTCCCCACTGAAACGTAAGACTCTCCGGAAGAAAATCAGGAAAGGTATGGAGATTTCCTCCCCATATAAAAAGCATGATACCCTTGAACATGGAGGCGAGTCCCACCGTGAGCATGATCACCTCGATGAGAGGCTCCCCGATCAAAGGCCGGAGGAACAATCGTTCCACAATGAAGCCCAGCGCGAATGATCCCACGAGCGTCAGGAGAAACGCCGCGTATACGGGAAGCTCAGCCCACGTCACAAGAGTCAGGAAGAAAAACGCGCCGATGGCCAGAAGTTCGCCGTGAGCGAAGTTTATGACACTCGAGGCCTTGAAAATCATCACAAATCCCATGGCCGATATGCCGTAGAGCAGGCCGATGCAGATTCCGTTCACCAGTAATTGAAGAAAAAAATCCATGGATAATTCCTCACACTTTTAATGGTCCTTCTTAAGAACGTGTTCCAAAAAGCTCATAGGGCCATAATGCGGATCCGTGTTTCGATCGTTCCCACCTGCCCGTCGCGATAACGAATGGTGCTCTTCACGTCGATTTCCTCCTCCTTGCCGTACATGGCCTCAATCAATTTGATGTAAAGGCCGTAAACAAACCGTCGGCGCACCTTTCCGGTTCTTGTCAGTTCCTCGTCATCCGCATCCAGCATCTTATAGAGAAGGATGAACTTCCGTATCTTCATGAAATCCGGAAGCTGCCTGTTCACCGTCTCCAGTTCCCCCTTGATGAGTATTTTCACGGGTTCCTGCTGCGAAAGATCGGTATATGTTGTGTAGGGGATCATGCGCTCCTCCGCCCAATTTCCCACATTGCCCATGTCAATATTGATGAGGGCTGTGATGTAGGGTTTTCCCTCTCCGAATGTGACAACTTCCTTTATGAAGGGACTGAACTTCAGCCGCGTTTCTATGAAATCCGGAGAGAAGGCGTCTCCTTCCTTGTTGCGTATGATCTCCTCCCTCCGTCCTATGATCAGCAGGTGTCCTTCGCTGTCAATGTAGCCTGCGTCTCCGGTTCGCAGCCACCCGTCTTTAAATGCTTCATCCGTTGCCTTGAAGTCGTTGTAGTATCCCGTGAAAATCGATTCGCCGCGGACAAGGACCTCCTGATCTTCGGAAATCCGCACCGTCGTTCCCGGGAGCGATTTGCCCACCGTTTCAAGACGCACTTCCCCGTCAGGCTGAATCTGAAATATTCCACCAGCCTCCGTCAATCCATAGCACTGCTTCAGGTTCAAACCGACCGCACGGAAAAACCCGATGACCTCAGGGCTGATCGGATGACCCCCTGTGAATGCGTTCTTCAATTGCGAGCAGCCTATTCTGTCAAGAAGAGGCCGGTATACGAGAACGGACGAGATTTTTTTCAGGAACAAAAGAACTTTCGGAACGGGCATTTCCCTTGATTCATGATCGACGACCGCCCTCCCCACTTTTTCAGCCAGCCGGAATATCTTGCGGTTCAGCCAGGCCGCATCTCCCATCTTCACCCTGATTCGGGAAGCCAGGTCTTCCCAGAAACGTGATGATGTAATAATCGTCGCCGGTCCGATCTCGCGCAGGTCCACTGCGACCGTCTCCGGAGTTTCCGGAAAATTCATTGTGAGTGCTCCCAGAAGGGCGACCCCCGCCCCCCACATCTGATCTACAATCCAGGCGGGCGGGGTCAACGACATCCAGTTTGATCCGGGCTCGAGTGGCACGGCTTTGAGCCATTGATCTGCAATAGCCGTGAAATTCCGGTGGGTCAGCATGGCAAGCTTTGGTATGCCCGTTGTTCCGGATGTCTGAATCATCAGGGCCGTTTCCTTCGACCTTCCTTTCCAGAGTTCCTCTTCAAAACGCTTCGGTTCTCTCTCGTCCAGTCTGTCTCCCCGTTCAAGAAGTTCGGCAAAACTCATGAGCCAGTTGTCATCTCCGTAGGTTCTCATCCCTGTCGGATCAAGATAGATCACCTTTCGCAAATGGGGGAGCTTCTTTCTCGAGTCGAGGAGCTTGTCCGCCTGCTCCTGATCCTGCACAACGACATAGGCCACCTTGATCCGCTGCAGGGAAGGAACGATCTCTTCCGCAATAGCCGTTGTAAAAAGATTCAGCGTGACGGCTCCGGCAGCCTGGCCGCCGAACTCGCTGAAAAGCCACTCGGGATGATTGTTGGTAATGATTCCAACGTACTCACCCCTCTTCAAGCCCAGAGCAATGAATCCGAGAGAAACCCGCTTCACGAATCGCAGGTACTCATCCCAGGTGTAGACCTGCCAGATACCATAAGCCTTTTCACGCAGAGCGATTTTCGTCGTGCCCCATTGTTCCGCCTGTTTTGCAAGGACCTGCGGCAGCGTCAGTTTCGATAGGGCCGATATCTCCTGGGATGTTTCCACCGGCTTCATGTTTCAAATCGCCTCCGCATCTCCGAGGTATGCCTTGATGACCTCCGGATCGTTTTGAACCTCATCGGGCGTTCCCTCCGCGAGCTTTTCCCCGAAATTCAATACGACCACGCGTTTTGATATGCTCATGACCACGGACATATCGTGCTCCACAAGAATCATGGTCTGATTCCACGCTTCATTGAGCTCGACAAGGAAACGCACCATGTCCTCCTTCTCTTCCATGTTCATTCCGGCAAAGGGCTCGTCGAGAATCAGAAGGCAGGGTTCAAGCGCAAGCGCTCTCCCGAGTTCCACGCGTTTGCGCTGCCCGTAGGGCAGTGATCCCACATGGGTATTTCGTATGGCCTGCATTTCAAGGAAATCAATGATCTCCTCCACGATCCTGCGATGCCTTACCTCCTCCCGTCTTACCGCGGGCAGAAAAAGACCGGCAGGGCCGAGACAATATTTGCAGAAGAGGTGCCGGGCGAGCATCATGTTGGAAAGGACCGTCATGCCCGGGAAAAGCTCTATGTTTTGAAAGGTTCTGCCGATGCCTTTTCGGGTGATATCATGGGTCGGGGCACGCGTGATGTCTTCGCCGTTAAAACGAATCCTGCCCTTCCCCGCACGGTAATAACCGGTCACGGTGTTCAGCAAGCTTGTTTTTCCGGCTCCGTTTGGCCCGATGACAGCGACGAATTCCCCCGTCGTGACGGAAAGGTCAACGTCCCGCAGCGCCGTGACACCTCCGAAATGAAGAGACAGATTTTCAACCTCCAGTTCTGCCTTTTTCGACCCCGCCGGTGCATTATATATGCTGGGCTTTCCGCGATAAGACTTCATTCGGAATCACCTCAGAAGTTTCGGCTTCTCTGTCCCCGGCGAGAAGAATTTAGTCATGGGCTTGTAAGTACCGTTCTCATGTACCTGGACGATACGCGCAGTGAAGGATCCCTCATGGTTGCCCGCCGTGTAGGTGATCTTTGGTATCAGTCCTCCAAAGTCTTCATTTCTGAAGGACTCCATGGCCCTGTTGATGGTCTCTCGGTCGATGCGTCCATATTTTTCCTGCGCCCTCACGAAAGCTCGTTCCATGATCATGCCCACTGCAACACCTTCCCAGTAGGATGCGTCAAACCTGTTCACCGTTTTGTACCGCTTCCAAAGATCTTTCAGGATCTTCATGCCGGGCGTTTTGTCCGTCGGCAAACCTCCGGGGAACTGCATCTTCAGCCGATTCCGGATCAGTCCTTTCCCGAGCTTGAAGAAATCCGGGTCCGTTGATGTCCAGGTGCCGAAAAATACGGGGTTGTATTGAATGCGATCGGCTCCCTTAAAGGCGCTTATGATGGCCGCCGGAAGCATCTGCATGAAAACGTATTCTGCGCCCTCCCGCTGCAGACGGAGAAGTTCTGTAGAAAGATCTACTGTTTTCGGCGGAAATTCCTCAATGGCCACAATGTGAATGTTGTTTTTTGCCGCATACTCCTGGCTGGGCTTGTGGATGGATCGTCCATAGGCATTGTTGTACGTCAGAAGTCCCACCTTCGGCGGATTCGGCCCTTTGTGAATGGCACGTATGTATTCCAGGACGGCATAGCAATCCATGCGGTAACTGCCGAAGGGGAGATACATGTAACGTATGGGTGCTTCAAGAATCTCCCAACTCGTTGAATAATTGATGGTGGGTATTTTGTATTTCTGAACGATGGGCTTGGCTGCGAGTCCCTCCCCCGCTCCCCAGGTCGCGATCATGTCGACGTTATCCTGAACGGCGAACTTCCTCACCGCGGAGACCGCCTCGGGAACCTTGTAGGCCGTGTCTATCAGGATCATTTCGATTTGACGTCCCGCCACACCTCCCTTGACTTCATTCACATACCTGAAATAATCCTGTTGTCCCTTGGCGTGATACTGCCCCCATGTGGATGCGGGGCCTGTCAGATTAATAGCGGCTCCGACCTTGATGCTGTCCGCCATACAGGATGTGGTGCCCATGTAGAGCATCAGTCCTGCCATCGCTAGCATCACAAACCCTTTCTTTCCCGATAATCTCATTTTCCCTTTCCTCCTTTTTCTTCCACTCTTTTTCATGCATCCGCAAAAAAAAGGCCGTGTTTATTCCACGGCCTTAAATAAAAAAGCCGTGGGCGACTCGGTCTGCCCACGGCTCTATTCCTGTATTTCGGGTCAAGAGCTCAGAAGGCAGACCTCCCTAAAAAAGCCAAAAAAGCTGAAAAACCCGAAAAATAGACCTGCCGAACTGTTCATTCCCGTTTCCTTCATGAACCATGAATCTTTTTTTGCATGTCTTTTGTATGTCTCTTGAACACCTTTAATGGATTCCCTGACTGAATGTCAAGATTTATTTTGTAATAATACTCCTCTCTTTTGTTCCATCTCTTTGATGAGAGAATTATGAAAAGCCCTCTCCCTGCAGTTTGTCTGCTTGTGGCAGGACGATAGAGGGCCGTAAAGTTGAAGAAAAACAAATTCCCTAATCCCTGCTTGAGATTGAGAGGTGTGTTGTGATAAAAGATGCGCATAAATTCACGGGAGATATGTCATGAATCCTAAAGTGTTTAGAGAATACGATGTCAGAGGGGTCGTCGGAGAGGACCTGACTGAAGACTTTGTTTACGAATTGGGCCGGGCCATCGGAACTTACAGCGTCGATCATGGGGTAAAAACCATGACATTGGGGAGGGACTGCCGGCTCAGTTCAGAATCCTACCGTAATGCGATGATGAGCGGTCTGGTTTCAACGGGTGTCCATGTGACGGACGTCGGACTCTGCGCCACACCCATGCTCTACTTCTCCATCCGGCATTTCAAAACGGACGGCGGCGTGATGGTCACGGGAAGCCACAATCCCCCGGAGTTCAACGGATTCAAAATCTGTGTCGGACCAGACACGATTTACGGCGATGACATCCAGGAACTACGCCGCATCATGGAAAAAGGCGTCTACCGTTCCGGCAAGGGTTCTTCGGAC
>CAYXFF010000006.1:0-12954 GCA_964464185.1 uncultured Syntrophaceae bacterium
TTTGTGAGGGTTCCGGTCTTGTCGAAGACGATGGTCGTGAGTTTCTCGGACACCTCAAGAGCCTCGCCGTTCCGGATGAGAATTCCCAGCTCGGCACCGCGGCCTATGCCAACCGTGACGGCTGTCGGAGTGGCAAGACCAAGCGCGCAGGGGCAGGCAATGACGAGGATCGAGATCAGGGCGGTCAATGAGAAAAGCAGGCTTTGCCCGATAATGAAATACCAGAGAAGAAAGGCAAGGGCGGCCACACCCAGGACAAAGGGAATAAAATAGCTCACGACTCTGTCGGCGATACCTTGAACGGGTGGTTTCGAACCCTGCGCCTCTTCAACCAGCCTGATGATCTGAGACAGGACGGTATCCCTTCCCACTTTATCGGCCCGGAAAGAGAATACGCTGTTTTTATTGATGGTTCCGGCGATGACCGCAAGACCCTTTTTCTTAAGAACGGGCACGGGCTCTCCTGAAATCATGGATTCGTCGACATAGCTTTCACCGTCCGTCACCTCACCGTCCACGGGGATCTTGCCTCCCGGTTTGACGACGATGATATCACCTGGCAGGACTTCATCAATGGCGACTTCGATCTCCCCGTTGTCTCTCAAAAGAGTTGCTGTCTTCGGCTGCAGGCCGATGAGTTTCTTGATGGCCTCCGATGTCTTGCCCTTTGCGCGGGCTTCCAGATAGCGTCCGATGGTCAGAAAGGCGGCCAGCAGGATTGCCGTGTCGTAAAAGAGAAAATCGCGGGTGAGGATAATCTCGAAGGTCCCAAGAATGCTTGATATGAAGGCAACCCCTATACCCATGGCGTACATGACATCCATATTGAGGGTCCTGTTTCTCAGAGATCGGAGGGCGGCACGGAAAATCGGCAAACTCACATAGAAAAATACGGGTGTGGCCGCGGTCATGATGATATAGGCTGAAGGAACGGGAAGGCCGGAAAGGAAATGATCCGCAAACATGAGTGGAAATCCAACGAGAAACCCCACAAGAAAACGGTTTCTCTTTTCTTTCAAATCTCTTTCCCGGATGATGGTTTCCTGATCGAAGGATTCTTCTCCCTCGAGGCCCAGATACTGGTAGCCGGAATCTTCGATGACTTGCTTCATCTCTTTAAGGGATACCCTGTCGGCATGGTAGGTCACGTAAGCCTTTTCAGCCGCGAGATTAACCTGAACTGAAGCGACCCCGGGGAGCTCTTTCAGGGATTTTTCAATGGTGTTCACACACATGACGCAGGTCATGCCGGCTATTTTCAGTGATGCATTTTTAATCATAAGAATTTATCCTCTTAGAGGGTTTGCTGAAACCTATCACCATGGCCCTTTCAGAAACTGCAAGGCCTTCTTTCTTGGATATGGGCGTCCTATGAAAATTCAGCCATGATATATTTACAATATAGCTATTTATATACAGTTGACAATAGAGTTCTTGACAGGCAAACATGAAAATGATAGGTAACGTCCCTCTTTTTAATCAATGTGTCGGGGCGTGGCGCAGTCTGGTAGCGTATCTGAATGGGGTTCAGAGGGTCGGAGGTTCAAATCCTCTCGCCCCGACCAATGGAGAAAGAAACCGCCTTTTCGGCGGTTTTTTTATAGGGGGTGGATCCTCCGCGTGAACCCACACGGGGGGAATAATATTGACAATTCTCATGGCAGTTAATAGTATAAAAAAGCCCCGGCGAGAGTGGCGGAACTGGCAGACGCACTGGACTTAGGATCCAGCGGGTAAAACCGTAAGGGTTCAAATCCCTTCTCTCGCACCAGAAAGCGTGATAAGCTGTAGAATTGATAATATAGAAGGAGCGTTGGAATGGTGAACGAGGTGAGTCATTGCGTGAATGTGGAAGAGATCAGTCCGGTAAAAAAGAGATTTTCATTTGATATTCCATGGCCGGATGTAAAAGAGGAATTAGATTCGGCCTACCGCGCCGTGGGTAAAAAAGCCAGGATTAAAGGCTTCAGGCCGGGAAAGACCCCCCGGAAAGTCCTCGAAACGTACTACAAGGATGAAGCGGAGGGCGATGCGATATCGAGGATCGTCAACAGGGTTTACTGGGATGCTGTTGAACAGGCTAAGGTGATTCCCGTGGCTCAACCCGTTATCGATCAGAAGGGCATTGAAAGAGAAAAGAACTTTGAGTTTACGGTCACGGTTGAGATAAAGCCCAGCATAGAACCGAAAGATTACATCAATCTTGAAATTGATAAAGAGGAGCTTGAAATATCAGAAGACGATATACAGAACAGGCTTGAGGGTCTCCGCCAGGTATACAGCACGCTGGAAGACCTGAAAGAGGATCGGGGGATCAGAGAAGGTGACCACGCAATGATCGATTTTGAAGGACGTCTTGACGGGTCACCCCTTAAGGAACTGAAAGCAGATCAGTACCCCCTCGAAATCGGCTCTAAAAGGTTTATACCGGGCTTTGAAGATCAGATTGTGGGCATGAAAGCTGGAGAATGGAGGAATATCAAAGTAACGTTCCCCGATGATTATCATTCAAAGGATATTGCGGGCAAGGAAGTGGTGTTTTCCGTTACGGTCAAAGGGATAAAAGAGAAGATCCTGCCGGCTCTTGATGAGACCTTTGTGAAAAACTTTGAGAAATATGAATCGCTCGATGAAATACGGGCAGACATAAGAAAAGGCCTGGAAACAGAAGTGGAGGCGAGAATAAAGGCGTCGATCATAAAAAACATAGCTGATAAACTTATGGAGAACAATCCCGTGGACGTTCCCGATGCATTTGTTGAGCGTCAGATCTACTCCTTGATGCTTGACGCCCAGAGGCGGATGGCCATGAACGGAATGGACTCAAAGAAAGCAGCCGAAATCGCCGCGAGAATGCACGACAAGTTCAAGGATGAGGCGGTAAGGATGGTCAAAACGTCTCTCCTTCTTGAGAGTATTGCCGATAAGGAGTCTATTCAAGTGGAGGAAGCAGACTTGGATGAGAAGATGAAGACTCTTGCGGCAAGATTCAACCAGAATGTCGAGGACGTGAAAAAGATTTATGATAAGGAAGACATGATCGAAGCCCTTCGGACCGAGATCAGGGAAGAAAAAACCCTTGATTTTGTGGAGGGGAAAGCTAAAATTAAAATCGTGAAGAAGAAAGAGGAAAACATTTAGGAGACAAGCGGATGGCATTGATTCCGATAGTTGTGGAGCAGGACGGCAGGGGTGAAAGGGCCTACGACATCTATTCGCGGTTATTGAAAGACAGGATCGTTTTCCTCGGAACGGTGATTGATGATGAGGTTTCAAATCTCATCATTGCCCAGATGCTTTTCCTGGAATCGGAAGATCCGGACAAGGAGATCTATTTTTATATCAACTCTCCGGGAGGACTGGTAAGTGCCGGACTGGCCATTTACGACACCATGCAATACATCAAACCTCCCGTCTGCACGGTTTGCATGGGCCAGGCGGCGAGCATGGGAGCCCTCATACTGGCCGCGGGGGAAAAGGGAAAGCGGCACGCTTTGCCGCACTCGCGGATCCTTATCCACCAGCCGCTTGGAGGAATTCAGGGACAGGCGACGGACATAGGGATTCAGGCGAGGGAAATTCTGAGATTGAAAAATGAACTGAACAATCTGATTGCAAAGCACACCTGTCAGCCCTTCGAGAAGATCGAAGTGGATACGGAGCGGGATTACTACATGACGGGTGAACAGGCCAAGGAATACGGGATCATCGATGAAGTGATCGTCAAGCGTGATATTGTTTTCAAGAAATAAAGGAGTTTTTCATGGCAAAGAGATACCGAGACAATGAGGGAACGCGGGGAATGCTCTTCTGTTCATTCTGCGGGAAGACGCAGAATGAGGTTAAGAAGCTGGTGGCGGGCCCTTCTGCCTATATATGCGACGAATGCATCGAACTGTGCCGGGGAATCATACAGGAAGAATCCGAGATTCAAAGGGTCGATGAGTCTCGAAAGAGGATACCGGAGCCGAAGGACATCAAGAAATTTTTGGATCAATATGTGGTCGGACAGGAGAGGTCGAAAAAAATCCTTTCCGTGGCCGTCTATAATCACTACAAGAGGCTGTATACGGGAGTCGATCTTGATGGTGTGGAGCTTCAGAAGAGCAATATCCTCCTGATCGGTCCGACAGGTTCCGGGAAGACCCTTCTTGCCAAGACCCTGGCGAAGATGCTGGACGTGCCCTTTGCCATTGCCGATGCCACCGCTCTGACGGAGGCGGGTTACGTGGGAGAAGACGTGGAAAATATCATCCTGAGTCTGCTCCAGAACGCCGATTATGACGTGGAGAAGGCATCGAGAGGGATCGTCTACATTGATGAAATCGATAAGATTTCAAGAAAGGCTGGAAGCCCGTCCATCACGCGGGATGTGTCCGGCGAGGGGGTCCAGCAGGCCCTTCTGAAGATTGTAGAGGGAACCATGGCCAACATCCCGCCGAAAGGCGGCAGGAAACATCCGCAGCAGGAGTTTATCCAAGTCGACACGACGAATATTCTCTTTATATGCGGGGGAGCATTTGTCGGGCTGGATGATATCATTGAAAAAAGAATAGGCGTGACCTCCATGGGCTTCGGAGCCGACATCAAAAGCAAAAAGGAAAAGAAGATAGGTGAAATTCTTGTGGAGCTGCAGCCTGAGGACCTTCTTAAATACGGATTGATCCCGGAATTCATCGGACGTATGCCGGTCATAGCGACCCTGGACGAGTTGAACGAGGAAGACCTGATCCGGATTCTGGAGGAACCTAAAAACTCCATCGTGAAGCAGTATAAGAAAGCCTTTGAACTTGAGAACGTGAAATTGAAGTTTACCGACGGGGCCCTGAGAGCGATCGCGAAACTTTCTCTTGTCCGGAAATCGGGCGCGAGGGGACTAAGGGCCATACTGGAGAATATAATGCTCGATATCATGTACGACATTCCTTCGAGAAGCGACGTGAAAGAATGTGTGATCAGCGAAGACGTTGTCATGAAAAGAGAGTTTCCCATACTGCTCTTTGAGCAGCAATCAGAAACAGCTTAAGTCAGATATGAATGGGTGTGAAAGAGATGTTCAGCATTAAAAGAAGCAGCGAAAATATAAAAGAATCTAAGATTCCTCTCCTTCCTCTGAGGGATGTGGTCGTTTTTCCCCACATGATCGTGCCGCTTTTTGTGGGGCGGGAAAAGTCAGTCAATGCCCTCGAATCGGCGATGAAGTATGAAAAGGGCATCTTCATGGCGGCCCAGAAGAGCGCCCAGAAGGATGAACCGAAAGAAGAAGACATCTATACGGTTGGAACGATAGGTACCATTATCCAGCTCCTCAGGCTTCCCGATAATACCGTGAAAGTGCTTGTGGAAGGCAAGAGACGGGCGTGCATCAAGAGCTTCCTTCCCAACGAAGAGTATTATGTCGTGGAAATAGAGGAAGTGGATGAACGACCGCCGGAGCATTCATCCCGGACGGAGGCGCTCATGAGGAGCGTCCTGGAAACCTTTGAGAATTATGCGAAGGTCAGCAAGAAAATTCCACAGGAGCTCATGGGGACTGTGACCTCCATCGAAGACCCGGGGAAAATGGCCGACATCATTGCGTCCCACATGAATATCAAGCTGGAAGAGAAACAGAAACTTCTGGAAATTTTCGGGGTTGACGAACGGCTTGAAAAAATCTATGGCCTCATGCTTTCAGAGATCGAGATCCTTGAGATAGAGGAAAGGATCAAGAGGCGTGTCAAGAAACAGATGGAGAAGACGCAGAAGGATTACTATCTCAACGAGCAGATGCGGGCCATTCAGAAAGAGATGGGCGAAAAGGACGACTTCAAGAATGAGATTGAAGAACTCGAAAAGAGGCTCAAGGCCAAGCGAATGGCCGAAGAAGCTCAAAAGAAGGTCAAGCATGAAATCAAGAAGCTGAAAATGATGGCCCCCATGTCAGCGGAGGCGACGGTGGTCAGGAATTATATTGATTGGATTCTTGATTTGCCCTGGCAAGAGAAGACGGAGAATAAAAACACGCTGAAAGAATCTGAGGAGATCCTTGAAGAGGATCATTATGGACTGAAAAAGGTCAAGGAGCGGATTCTGGAATATTTGGCCGTTCAGACCCTGGTTGAAAAGAACAAGGCATCGATTCTTTGCCTGGTTGGACCTCCAGGCGTGGGGAAGACGTCGGTTGCGAAATCCATCGCCAGGGCGACGAATCGCAAATTCGTCAGGCTTTCACTCGGCGGCCTGAGGGACGAGGCGGAGATTCGAGGTCACCGGAGAACCTATATCGGGGCTCTCCCAGGCAAAATCATCCAATTACTGAAGAAAGCCGGTTCCAACAACCCTGTTTTCTGCCTCGACGAGATCGACAAATTGAGTTCCGACTTCAGGGGCGATCCGGCATCGGCACTTCTGGAGGTTCTCGACCCGGAGCAGAACAATGCCTTCAATGATAATTATCTGGAGGTAGACTACGATCTTTCGGATGTGATGTTTATTACGACAGCGAATATTCTCCAGACGATTCCCGCGGCGCTCCAGGACCGAATGGAGGTCATTCGGATTGCGGGATACACGGAACCTGAGAAAATGAATATTGCTAAGAAATTCCTGGTGGCCAAAGAGATGGGGGCGAATGGTCTGAAAACCGAAAATATAAGTTTTACCGACGGGGCGCTCCTGACCATCATCAGGCAATACACCCGTGAAGCCGGCGTGAGAAACCTGGAGCGGGAAATCGCCTCCATCTGCAGAAAGGTGGCAAGAGAGATCGTGACCAACGGAGATCACGGTCCGATCAGGATCAACTCCAAAACGGTCTACAAATATCTTGGCGTCCCGAAGTTCAGGCATGGTGAGACGGAAGGGAAAGATGCCGTAGGATTATCGATCGGACTTGCTTGGACCGAATTCGGAGGGGAACTGCTTCCCATCGAAGTGTCGATCATGAAAGGAACGGGCAAGCTGACTTTGACCGGGAAACTTGGCGACGTGATGCAGGAGTCCGCCCAGGCGGCCTTCACATATGTTCGATCAAGAGCGGAGGCATTCGGTCTGCCGGAGAACTTTTACAAGGACATGGATGTCCATGTCCATGTTCCGGAAGGAGCTATCCAGAAAGATGGACCCTCGGCAGGCATAGCCATGGCCACGTCCATCGCGTCCGCCTTGACGAAGAGGATGGTCAGGGGTGATCTTGCGATGACAGGAGAGATAACTCTGCGCGGCAGAGTTCTGCCGATAGGCGGATTGAAAGAAAAGATGCTGGCCGCTCATAGGGGAAATCTCAAAGCCGTTATTATTCCAAAGGACAATGAAAAGGACCTTGTGGACATCCCGTCCAATGTCGTAAAGGCGCTGGACGTTATTCTCGTCGAAAACGTGGACGAGGTGTTGAAGGTCGCTCTTCTGCAAGAACAGGATATTGAAAGAAAGATCAATACGGAAGTTCCTGTCCTGCAGGGGTCTCAGATGCAGGGCAGCCATATTCATGCATGAGAACGGGTTCTGCGATGAAAGAGATGAAGCCGTTGCGGTCGGCATGCAGACCCGATTTAATTCTTGACAACGCTTCTTTTGCTGTGAAATATTACGCGCCGGCAGGACGTCAGCAGTGGGCGGATAGCTCAGCTGGGAGAGCGCCACGCTTACACCGTGGATGTCACAGGTTCAAGTCCTGTTCCGCCTACCATTGAAAAGACATTCGGGGCCGTAGTTAAGCCCGGTTATAACGCCGGCCTGTCACGTCGGAGAGCGTGGGTTCAAATCCCATCGGCCCCGCCATACCATAGAGGAGGGATTAGCCTGCAGCGGTTGATCCCTCCTTGATTTTTATGAAGGGCGGTCATTGGAAAGGTTTCGTCCTCATGCTTGTTATTTGTCGATGACTGATATACATTTAAATCAATAAATAAAACAGGCGTATCGGTTCGGACATGAAAATTACAGATGGGAAAGAATGGTGTCAGATTTGTTCAGAAAACAAATCGGTTGTCTACTGTGACGGATGTGAAAGGCCGCTGTGTGAGAAGTGCCGGGAGTTTGACCTCTGGGGTTATGGATGCGGTCATGTGGATACCAAGGTGTTTTGCGCGACCTGTTATAACGATATTCGTGTCAACCCATACGGCGGAAAGCTGGAATAGAAAGAAGCCATGAAATACGAAGGAAGAATCATAAGGCCTCCCAGCGAGGCAGACAGCCTGCTCCTCCAGGTGACGGTCGGATGTTCCCATAACCGCTGCACCTTCTGCGGCGCATTCAAAGACAAAAAATTCAGAATAAAAACACATGAAGAAATCGAGGAGGATATCGTGGAAGCCTCCCGATTTGGGAGGCACGAGAGGGTCTTTCTGTGTGACGGTGATGCGCTGATCATTCCCCAGGACAGGCTGGTGAGGATATTTGAAACCATAGGCCGGAATATGCGGGGCGTAAAAAGAATTGGTTTGTACGGCAATACCAAGAGCATTCTGAGAAAGAGCAGGGAGGAACTGATTAAACTGAGGGAACTCGGTCTCGGAATCTTGTATCTCGGCGTTGAAACAGGAAGTGAAGAGCTTCTGAAGAAGATTGTAAAAGGGGTCGACTACGGGAAGATGGTCGAAGCCGCACGAAGGGTCAAAGATGCGGGAATTATGCTCTCCGTGACCGTTCTCCTTGGAATCGGCGGTGTTGACGGTGGAAGGGAGCATGCTCTGGAAACCGCAAGGATACTGACGGACATGGATCCTGATTATGTAGGAGCGCTTACGGTGATGCTGGTGCCGGGGACGCCGCTTTACAGGGACCATGCAGCGGGGAACTTCAAGCTGCCCGATACGTTTGGTTTTATAGAAGAATTGGGCATCATGATCGCGAACGCTCAGTTGACCGATTGTTTTTTTACATCCAATCATGCCTCCAACTATCTGCCGTTGCGGCTGAGACTGCCTGAGGAAAAGGACAAGGCCCTGAGCCTCATCGGCAAAATATTGCAGAAGGGCGATAGGAGCGTTCTGAGACCGGATTACTTTCGCGGTTTATAGAAACCTTGTCTGAGAGATTGTTCAATCCATGAAGATTCATAGATTATTGCGAAAGGCAAGAAAGAAAGATCCTGCCCGCATTGAGCGGCAGCTTCAGCATATTCTGGCCGAGGGCGAAGAAGAGGGTATCATTGATCCATACTCGGGACAGATGATCAGGGGTGTGTTGAAGTTCAGGGATACGGTGGTCAGGGAAGTCATGATTCCAAGAACAGAGATGGTCGCCGTCCAGAGAGACGCTCCGGTCCGGGAAATTCACGAACTTCTTGTAAGGCACGGTTATACGAGAATACCTGTTTACAGCGGAACGATAGACAACATCGTCGGGATACTGAACGCAAAAGACCTTCTGAAATTCTGGCCGGGAGAGATTCAGGAGGGGGACATCGTTTCAAATTTGAAGAAACCCTATTACATCCCTGAAACAAAGAATGTCAATATTCTTCTTCACGAGTTCAAGCGCGACAGGCACCACATGGCCATCGTGATGGATGAATACGGCGGAACATCAGGACTTGTCACCATTGAGGATTTGATTGAGGAGATCGTCGGCGAAATCTTCGATGAATATGACGGGGATGAGAAAAAAATGATGAAGTTTCCAGACGGTTCGGTTCTCATGGATGGTAGAATCGGGATTGAGGAAGTGGGGGAGTATTTTGAAACCCTTCTTCCCGAAGGGAAGTATGAAACACTTGGAGGTTTTATTCTGCACCTTGTCAGAAAGATACCGGTTGCGGGAGAAAAGATAAATTATGACAAGCTGGAAATGACCATTGAAGCCGCGGATGAACGATGCATCAGAAAGATCAGAATGAGGAAAAGGGAAGACACGGTCAAAGACACGGGGGCCGGGGGCACGAAAAGGAGCGATGAATAAAAAAGACCTGATGCTGCCCGTCCTTTCGGGAATTCTGATGTTTCTATCATTTCCCCAAATCGCCTTCTCGATTGCTGCTTTTGTCGCTCTTGTTCCTCTTCTTTATGTATTGCGCGGAAAGACCCCGAGAGAAGGATTTGCGGCGGGAGCCCTGGCCGGCTTCATTGGCAATATCGGTATACTGTACTGGGTCACTTTCGTCGTTGTGGAATATGGGTATCTTCCCGTTTATGCGGGATTGTCGGCCATGCTGGCGCTGGCGGCATTTCTCAGTTTGTACACGGGGCTGTTCGCCGCAGCCTTGACTTGGTTCAGGGGGCGCGGCATCCCGGACATTCTGACCGCCCCTTTTTTGTGGACCTCCATTGAGTATGGAAGGTCGCACCTGTTGACGGGATTCCCATGGGAGAATTTGGGCTACTCCCAGTATCTCAATACCTGTCTCGTGCAGATCGCAGACATCACCGGCACGTACGGTATTACGTTCTTTATCATTTTTATCAACGTGGTCATCTGCGACATCCTGACCATACGAAACCTCCGGAATAAAGCGCTTCTTGCGGAAATGATCGCGGGCATCGCACTGCTTCTGTCCATAACCGGTTACGGTTATTATCGTGCCGGTGTTATAGAGCAGGCGTTCAAGGGCCGCCCCGCTAAAGAAATCCTCATCGTTCAGGGAAATATCGATCAGAGCATCAAGTGGGATCCCGGCTATCAGAGAGCGACAGTGGATATTTACAGGTGCCTCTCCCTTCAGGGATTGCGTCCGCAAGCCGACTTGATCGTATGGCCCGAAACGGCCACCCCGTTCTATTATCAGGATGTGAATGATCTGCACCGGGATGTTCGTGATGTCGCCGTGCGGTCGGGAAGCCATCTTCTCTTCGGTAGCCCCAGCTATGTTCTGGACGGACGCAAGCAGCATGTTCAGAACAGCGCATTCATCGTGTCTCCCGAAGGACGCATCGAGGGAAAGTACGACAAGGTGCACCTGGTCCCTTTCGGGGAATATGTTCCGCTGCGTTCCGTCTTCCCGTTCATGGGAAAACTGATCGCGGGCGTCGGCGATTGTCTGCCGGGAAAGTCCTTCACGCCGCTGCCGACGGGGGGAGTGAAAATCGGAGTCCTGATCTGTTATGAAGGCATATTTCCGGAGATCGCGAGAGAGTATCTGCGGAACGGATCAAACCTGCTGGTCAATATCACGAACGACGCCTGGTTCGGACGGTCCTCAGCGCCCTATCAGCACCTTTCCATGGTCACGCTCAGGTCCATTGAAAACAGGATATACACGGTTCGTGCTGCAAACACGGGCATCAGCGCGATCATCGATCCATTGGGCCGGATTGTAGCGAAAACTGGACTTTTTCAAAGGACGACATTGAGCGGAAGGGTTTATTTAAGTGGCGGACAGACGTTTTATGCGAAACACGGCGATATCTTTGTTTACGGATGTTTCAGCATCCTGGTGCTTGTTGCACTTATCACTGGGAGAAGGAGAAAAAAATGATAGAAGAAATACCCGATACCCTCTTGGATTTGAAGAGAAGAATGGATCATCTCGGAGAATATCTTTGAGGTTGCGAAAAAAGAAGAGAAGATCGTGGCGCTGGAAAAGGTGACAGCGAGGGAAGATTTCTGGAGTGAACCCGAAAAGGCGAAAGAAATCCTGAAGGAAAAAAATCGTCTGGAAACGTCTGTCCAGGACTGGAAGCGAAAGAAGAAAACACTGGAAGAATTGCAGGGTCTTTATGTTCTGGCAAGAGACGAAAGCGATCTGGAGACCCTTGAAGAAATTGACAAGGATCTTGAAAAGCTGGTTCACGCCGTACGGAATGAAGAATTCAGGGCCATGCTCGGGGGAGAAGAGGACATTCGCAATGCCATCATGAGCATTCATGCGGGCGCCGGCGGCACGGAGGCTCAGGACTGGGCCCAGATGCTCCTGCGCATGTATTTGCGGTGGTCGGAGCAGCGAGGCTTCAAGACAAACATCATCGACTTTCAGCCCGGGGATGAGGCCGGCGTGAAAAGCGTTACGGTGACCCTGGAGGGTGAATACGCCTACGGTTACGCGAGAGCCGAGATCGGCATTCACCGACTGGTCCGCATTTCACCTTTTGATGCGGGAAACAGGAGGCACACGTCCTTCGCTTCCGTTTTCGTGTATCCGGAGGTGGACGAAAAGATCCAAGTCGAGGTCGACGAGAACGATCTCAGGATTGACACCTACCGGTCCACGGGAGCGGGAGGGCAGCACGTCAACAAGACCGACTCAGCTGTGCGCATTACTCATATGCCCACGGGTATCGTGGTGCAATGCCAGAACGAACGCTCTCAGCACAAGAACAAAGCCATGGCCATGAAAGTCCTGAAGTCGAGACTTTATGAAATCAAGCTCAGGGAAAAAAACGAAAAGCTCAGCGAAATGGAGAAATCGAAAAAAGACATTGCCTGGGGAAGCCAGATCCGCTCTTATGTCCTTCATCCATACAAGATGGTGAAAGACCATCGCACAAACTTGGAGGTGGGCAATGTCAACCGGGTGCTTGACGGAGAGATCGATGACTTCATTGAGTCCTTTCTGATGATGAAGGATGCAGTTCCACAGCGATGAAAGCGGTGTCTCGCACTTTGTGATCTGAGATGCGTTTAACATAGCCAGGAAGATTGGAGGAGGATAAAGTTGAAGGGAGATAAACTCATTCACGAGAGAAGAATCGACGTCAAAACGTACGAAATGGGTGAAAGCAAAATTCGCATAGAAGGAACGCTCACCGACGAGCGTTTCTGTCATTCCTTTCTCTATTCTATTATGAACTTCATAAAACCGGGCCGGGTTCACCGCATCATCGTTGCAATGGAATTAACGCTTCCGGATCTGATGATCGAGAAAGCGGAAGCAAAAATGAAGACGGTTCCCGTCGAACTGTGTCGAGAGGCCGGAGACGTTGTGAAGGAGATCATCGGACTGAGGATGACGCGGGGTTTTACTAACAGAATCAGAGAAATAATGGGCGGTCGGAAGGGATGTCTTCACATGACAAATCTGATCCTCTCCATGAG
>CAYXFF010000006.1:13054-30008 GCA_964464185.1 uncultured Syntrophaceae bacterium
GTTTTGCCAATATCAACAATTTTTGCAAGCAATGATTTGCCAAGCCCGAGATGCTGCCAGTCATCACGCACGGCGACGGCAAGATCAGTCAGATGCGTGTGAACATCATAGGCGTAACGCCCTACGGCTATGACCGCATCTTTACCACCCTCCTGAACCAATCCAAGAAGCGCAAAGTCCATCTTGTAATCGACATGGGTGAATCGATAAACCCAGTTTTCCGGAAGAGAAGGCAGATTTGAAAGAAAGCGCAGATAAACGGATTGCGGTGATAGTTTATTGAAAAGATCGACAAGCAGAGGACCGTCGGTCGGCAGAACAGGTCTTATGAAGATTTTTCTACCATCTTTGAGGGTCAGCCAGCCCTCATGTTCCTTAGGATAGATAGGGGGTGGAAAATCCGGCATGAGGATGCTCCTTAAAAAAGAAGATTCAGCTCCCGTCCTTCAACGGCAGGCTTACCGTCAGAAACGGGATGACGCTGAAAAGAGTCCATCGACTGTTGATTATTTATATATGAAATCGCGCCAATAGGAAACAGAAAATGCTGCTAGAGAAAAAAATATCTTTCTTTAAGAAGAAAAATATACTATGGTCTGTCACAATGTCGTATGGAAACAAACGTTTTTTCAGGGGTTATACGAATGATACGATTGAAACTGCTCTGTTGTACTTTTTCTTTTATATGGATTCTATCCTGTTCGTATCCCATGCATGTGACTCCTGTAACTCTCGAGAGTAACAACAGGACCAGCCTTTACCGCCTTGCAAAAGCGGATGTCCTTCACGCTGAAAATTTTACTTCCGCGAATTCATCAAGCGACACCCTTGAAAAGCATGCGAAGCCCTTATCTGCGGCAGCGGTTCCATCAGTGGACAATCCGGCAAATCTCTCGCCGGGACCGGTAGCCGGGGAAGATCCTTCGGCAGAAAACGCCAGGCAAGGAAGAAATGAGAAAGAAACGGAGAAAAACGATAAGGCGCGGGAAAGCAACGGTCAGGAGACTCTTGACGCCGCCCTGGATTTGTTGACGCAGGCAAGGAGCTTGTGGGAAAAAGGAGAGTTGGATGATGCTCTGGCTTCGCTGGATGAATCGTACGAGTTGATTCTTGAAGTGAACGGAGATCCCGAATTGTCCAGACAGAAAGACGATCTGCGTTTCATGATATCCAAGCTCATTGTGCAGATCGTCGCGAGCAGACATAGGGTTACGGAGGGAAAACAAAGCGAAATACCTCTGGTTATGAATGCCGATGTGGAAAAGGAAATCCATTCCTTTCAAACCGTCGAGCGAGGGTTTTTTCTGCGTTCCTATCACCGTTCAGGACTTTACCTCCCCGTCATCCTCAAGCAACTCAAAGAGGCCGGTCTTCCGAAGGAACTGGCCTGGCTTCCGCTGGTTGAAAGCGGTTTTCAGGTGCATGTCCTCTCAAGGGCGAGGGCTTTGGGCCTCTGGCAATTCATTCCATCGACGGGTTATAAATTCGAGCTCAAGAGGGATCGCTGGATTGACGAACGAATGGACGTGGATAAATCCACGAAGGCTGCCATTGCCTATCTCAAGGAGTTGCATGAGCTGTTCGGAGACTGGATGACCGTGCTTGCAGCCTATAATTGCGGAGAGGGAAGGGTTTTGAGGGTGATTTCAAAGCAGCACACCAATTACCTCGATCACTTCTGGGATCTCTATCGCCAGCTGCCCCATGAGACGGCGCGATATGTGCCCCGGTTCCTGGCCACGCTGCACATCATAAAAAATCCCCGGAAATACGGAATGGACCTTTCGGAAAACCCGGATAAGCCCGTACCCTATGAGGTTGTCAAGTCGGGGAAATGCATGAGGCTCGAAGATATCGCAAAGCATCTCAGCATTTCGAAGGATGTGATGACCTGTCTGAATTCGGAGTTGAGACTGCAACTGACGCCGGAACAGGAGTATGATCTCAAGGTGCCGACGGGAACGGCCAAGAAGTATGTCAGCGTTTCAGATCAGATTCCCAAATGGGAACCGCCCCGCGTTTCGAAGCGGTATATCAGGCACCGGGTCAGAAGGGGAGAAACCCTCGGCAGTCTTGCAAGGCGTTACCATGTTACGAGGCATGAAATCGCTTCCGCGAATCACATATCGGCGAAACGTGCGCTCAGGGTCGGCCAGAGGATCAGAATACCCATCGATGATTACAGGGCTGCCGTTGCGAAGGTGAAGGGCAAGAAGTCGAAGAAAGAAAAAGCAAGCGCCGTAGAAGCCGGCAAGGTCTTAAGATACAAGGTCAGGAAAGGCGATACGCTGCAGTCTATTGCAGCGCGATCCCATACATCGGTTGCCGAAATACGGGAACTCAACGGCATTAAAGGAAGCAAGATTCGCGTGAATCAGGTCATAAAAATCAAGGGCCGCCCGATGGCAAAGGCGGAATCGGTGGCTGCGAGATGATGTAAAGATGTTCTGATGGAAAAAGGGTTGGGAAAGTGAAAGGGCTGAGCGGATTCAGCCCTTTTTTATTGATCCAGCATGGAATGGATCGGATAATCGTGTAAAAGGGAGAACAACTCCTCTTCCTTCCTTTTCATTTCATCCGCCGCCTCTCGAGATCTTTCGTGATCGTATCCAAAGAGATGGAGAAGGCCGTGAATCATCAGGTAGTCCAGCATATCTTCAACGCTCAGTCGGGTCAGAGAGGCCTCCTTTGCGGCGCGCTCAGCAGATATGAGGATGTCGCCGAGGATCTCGGGATTGATATCACCGAAGTCACCTTCTCTTATGGAAAAAGAAAGGACATTGGTGGGTCTGTCTCTTTTGAGGTACTTCCTGTTGAATTCCCTGATGCCCTCATCATCGAGGTAAACAACCGTGACTTCCCTGTCCCCGCATTGGAAATGCTTCAGGAGGCGGTTCAAAATGCGACCCGCACGCCTAGTGTCTACTTTTTGCTTTTTCTGGCGGTTTAAAATCATAAATACCGTTCGATTCTCTTCGGCCGTTGCTCTCCTTGACGCCGCCTTCGGGATAATCCACGCGCTGGTGAAAAATGGCGTTCAGGGTTCTTTCGAACACGTCGGCGATCTTGTTGAGGTCACGCAGAGTGAGTTCGCAGTTGTCGAGCTGCCCATCTGCGTAAACCTGCCTGATTCTTGTTTGAACAAGGTTCTTTATTCTGGAGGGAGTGGGATCCGTCAACGTCCGGGAAGAGGCTTCGACGATGTCTCCCAGCAGAACAAGCCCGGCTTCCTTGGTTTGCGGTTTCGGACCGGGATACCGAAAATCGCTCTCAGGAATGGAGCGAATGGATGGGTCTTTGTCTTTCTGAGCTTTCTCATAGAAGTAACCCACGATGCCGGTTCCGTGATGCTGGCGAATGATGTCTGTGATGATTCTCCCGAGTTTAAACCGTTTTGCAAGATCACAGCCGTCTTTTACGTGGGAAATGATCACAAGGCTGCTCATCTTAGGGGAGAGCTTGTCATGCTTGTTTTTCCAGTTTTGCTGGTTTTCGATGAAATAAAGCGGCTTTGTCAGCTTGCCGATATCGTGGTAATAGGCGCTCACCTTGGCAAGAAGGGAATTGGCCTGGATAGACTCCGCCGCCGCCTCCACGAGTGAAGCGACAATGATACTGTGATGATAGGTTCCGGGGGACTCCACGATCATACGCTGAAGGAGAGGCTGGTTCAGGTTGGCGAGCTCCAGGAGTTTGATATTGGTTGTGTACCCGAAGAGGGATTCAAGAAACGGTGCGATACCGGATACGATGATACCGGAAAGGATGCCGCCCGTGAGACCCCCTGCAAGTTTCAGGAAAACATCCGTAGAAAAGATGTGACCTGAAAGAATGATGATGCAGAAGATGACCAGCATGTTCACCAGGCCGGCGAGAATTCCTGACCTGTATAATGCAGAGCGCTGATTCAAATATGTCATGTGATGAACAGAGACCGCGCTGCCGAGAAATGACAGCAGAAACAGGGTCATTTTGTCCTCAAATAGAAACGTGATGAGCAAAGAAGAAAATATTGAGAAAACAAGCGCAATATTCCGGTTGAGGAAAACGGCGATAAGGACGGGGCCCATGGCAAAGGGGATCGCAAAATACGAGGCATCCAGGGGTATCAGGGGGAAGGCGTGGTGAACGGCTTCCGCAATGAAAATTCCCGTTCGGACGAGCATCATCTGCAGGATCGAAACAACGCCGAGGAAAAGGAGATGGATATTGGAGCCTTCAGGATTCTTCAGGAAATATTTTGACGTCTGGTAAAGAACAATCATGATAAGAACAATGGTCAAAAGAATCCCCAGAAAAAGGGCTCCTTTAGGGGTTCCGCCTCCGCCGAGGGCCTGGTAATAAGCCTCAATTTCATCCACATCCTGAGGATCGATTTGCTGGCCTTCGCGAACGATGAATTCGTTTTTCAGGACCTTGAGATAGACGGGTTTCGTTTTGTTGAGAAGGCTCTGTTTTCTTAATTCCGAAGCGTTTCTGTTGAAGGTCAGATTTGGCTGCGCAAGCCTGCTGACGATGGAAACGGCCAGTTCGCGGACATCGTTCCCGGCGGACCCAAGCATGGCGGGAGCGTGTTTCTGCAGGAACGGCCGCATGTCTTCAAGGATGACCAGGGAATAAAGATTCCGCATGTCGCCTTCCTTATGGGTCTTGATATTTCGGGTAACGACTCCTCGCGCATTTCTCACGGTCAGGAAATCGCTGCGGCTCATAATATTCAATTTGTAAGTGGCAAAAAGAAGTTTTGAAATATCGTTCAGCAGGTTTGGTGAAAAATCGTTTCTCTTAAGTATATCGAATTCCCGGTCCGTCAGAGGGGAACCGAGGGCCGTTTCAAAATCATTCCTGATTTTCTTCAGGGCTTCAGAACGGCTTGTAACGGAACCGGGGAGCAACCGTTCCTCCCCATCAAAAGGGCGCGTCACGTATTCAGCGGCGGCAAACGCTTTTGCAAGCCTTGCGCTCTGCGAGGCAGCGATGTCTTCATCGAAGTCGAAGACCGGCTCTGCGGAGGCGATCACCTCTGTCTTTTTCTTTTCCGTTGCTGCCCGGTCTATGACGAGAAGGTCACGGTCCGAACGGATGTCTTCCTGAGCGATGGAACCCACAGAGGGTTTCTGACTGAGAAATGATTTATACGGGAAAAGAATCAGCGCGAGGATGATTCCCGCAAAAAGAAGGAGGAGTCCCTTCTGAAGGGTAAGACTGCCGGGTATCAGCGGGATCATGCGAAACCGGCTCGAATAATTTTTCAGTTTAGATGATGTTTCCAGCTTGTTCATTTCCGGCGCACAGGAGAGGGCAGGTCCGTCTGGTTTCTTTTCAGTTTATCCAGATGATTGTAAGCACGAATAATCTGCTGAACGAGAGGATGTCTGACCACATCGATCTCGGAAAAGTAGACAAACGGAATGCCTTCATTCTTCTTCAAAATTCCCTCTACCTCGATGAGACCGGAGAGCTTGTCCGGTGGAAGATCGGTCTGCGTCACATCCCCGGTTATAACGGCCTTGGATCCGAAACCAAGCCTCGTGAGGAACATTTTCATCTGTTCGGAGGTGGTGTTTTGTGCTTCATCAAGAATAACGAAGGAATCGTTCAATGTCCTTCCGCGCATGAAGGCAAGAGGAGCAACTTCTATAACCCCCTTGTGAATCAGCGCGGTCGCCTTGTCGAAATCGAGCATGTCGAAGAGGGCGTCGTAAAGGGGCCTCAAATAAGGATTAACTTTCTCTGCAAGATCCCCCGGAAGAAAGCCGAGTCTTTCCCCCGCTTCAACGGCAGGCCTTGCCAGGACGATGCGGTTCACTTTTTTCTCGAGCAGTTCGGAAACGGCCATGGCCATGGCGAGATAGGTCTTCCCAGTCCCGGCCGGACCTATGGCGAAGACCATGTCGAACTTCCGCATGGAATCAATGTAAAGTTTCTGCGCGATGCTCTTGGGGGCAATGGTCCTCTTTTTCGAAGAAATAAAGACCGTGTCAAGGAATATATCCTCCAGGCGGATAGAGCTGTTTTCGCAAAGGATCCGGTGGGCATAGTCGATGTCAGCAGGATAGACAGGATACCCTTTTTCAAGGAGGGCATAGAGCTGGCTTAAAAGATTCTCGGCGAGATCAACAGAGATTCTGTCCCCGGACAGGGTAAGAGAGTTTCCTCTAGAGTGAATCTTTACTTTTTCAAGCCGTTCAACAGCCTTGATGTTTTTTTCCCGCTCTCCGAAGAGGATCCTGGCCAGATCATTATCGGGAAAGCTGATTTTCTTAAAAGAGATGTCTTCGGATTTCGGCTTCAAAAAGTTTTATACCTGTGTTGAAACGTTAACTATCCAAATTTATATCACGTTCAAAAACGTATTGCAATCCTCGTGAATAGGACACCGTGTTTGACGGCGACCGATTTTGCGAATCAGTCCTGAAGACAGAGATGGGCGTAGACTTTTGCATTTCCGATCATGTTTTCAATAAGGCAATACTCGTTCGGTTGGTGTGCCATATGCCCGATGCGGCACCATACAGCGGCCTGAAATCCCTCTTTCCGGAAAGGAGCGGCCACGGTCCCGCCGCCGATGCCCACGGGATATGCGCGGACGCCGTAAACATCTTTCACGGCCTTTTCGAGCGCTCTCACGATGGGGGCATCGGCCGGTGTCGGGGGCGGGGCCTCCACCTCCTGCACAACGGATATTTCAACTGTCACTTTAAAAGTGTTTTCTATCTCATCAGCCATGCGACGCATTTCGCTCAGAACACGGGAAATGGGATAAGAAGGAAGGATTCTGCAGTCAAGATAGAATATGTCTTCTCCTGGAATGGTATTTATGTTTGGGACGTTTGCGTCCTTGCGTGTCGGCTCAAAGGTGCTAATAGGCGGCTTGTAGAGAGGGTCCGAGGCATTGAATGCGTGGTAAAGGCCGCTCAGCTTTACCACGAGATGCGATGCGGCGAGGAAGGCATTTCTGCCCAGCGCGGGCCGACTGGCATGGCACTGCTTGCCGGTTGTTTTGAAACGGACCCACAGCATACTCTTTTCCGCCACTTCAATCATGGTTCCTTCTTCATTGCCCGCATCGGGCACGACGATAAAATCATGAGGACTGAAAAGCGTCGGGGCAGTTCTGAGCAGGTATTTAAGTCCCTTTTCGCTGCCTGTTTCCTCATCGGCAACGAAGGCCAGCCCCAGGGAATGTTTTGGGATGAGGCCCTCATCGATGAAGGCCTTCGCTGCGAAGAGGGACGCAATGATGTCCTGCTGATTGTCCTCCGTGCCTCTTCCGACGATCCTTCCGTCTTCCACGTATGCCTTGTAAGGGTCCTCTTTCCAAAAGCGGCGCTCACCGGGCGGTACGACGTCCAGATGTGTGAGGACCCACACTTTCCGGGTATCGCTACTTCCGGGCAGCATCGCGATCAGATTGGGTCGATGACCCGAAGATACTCTCTCGTCCGGAGCATGAAACACCTGCACGTCATTGAAACCGGCTCTGTCCAGATAGGTCATCAGGTGCGACGCTTTTTGATCTTCCCCGTCGCCCCCGTTTTCCGGCGCGAGGGCCGGGATAGCCGTCAGCTCCATCTGAAGCCGGATCATGTCATCCCTGTAAGAGTCTATCCTCTTTTTTATTCTCTCGAAGGTATGGGTGTCCATTATGAATATCCGTCCTCCCCCTTTTCTTGATTTTCTGTGGATCTGAATCGCTGATATATACGTACCAGTGGAAAGAGAAGCCCCACAACGCTTATGAGAATGATGAGATTGGAAGAGAAAAAAAACATGATAAACTCAACCGGGTTATTTAATCTGTAAGCGGAGATCAGAGAATCTACCCCGAAGAGAAGAAAAAAGAATGAAATAAATCCTATGATAATGTGTTTTC
The DNA here is from genome assembly GCA_964464185.1 of uncultured Syntrophaceae bacterium. GTDB lineage: Bacteria > Desulfobacterota > Syntrophia > Syntrophales > UBA4778 > UBA4054. The sequence continues at coordinate 20,931 of CAYXFF010000006.1, forward strand.
CCCACCAGAAAAGGGGAAGGTGGTTGTCTTTCAAAAGGCACCCTTTTTATCAGATGTCTGAATGATGTCACAAAAATTTCCGGATTTCATCTTATTCCTGCCAAAGAAAGAGCCACTCGTCAAGTTTCCCGGGCAAGCCTTTTCAAGGCCTTGAAGTCCTCATGGGTCAGATCCTCGCTCCTGCAGGGCAGAAGTGAATTATTATGAAAAAGAGGATCATCCCCGATGGGATAGATGGAAGTGCGTAGAGACGACTCCCAAAGGGTCGTGCCGGGTATCGGTGAAAATTCCGCAAGGATCGGTCTGGCCCCGCAGGTCTGCACGAATCGGATGCTCTCGCGGATCTCGGAGGCCTTCTGGCCGGGCAGTCCACAGAGGAGGTAAATGCCGATATCGCCGTTTGAATACCCGGCTTTCTTCAGCGATCGGACGGCGGCCAGAAGCTCCTGATTGGAAACCTTTCCTCCTGTTTCAATCTGGGCATCGGGGTTTGCCGATTCGAAGCCGAAGCGAAGGGTGACGAAACCTGCCTTGAAGAGAAGGCGGGCGATGGTGTCGTTCACCTCACGCAGATGGAGCCCGTTCGGACAATGAAAGCGGCACTTCAAGTCTCTTTTAATGATTTCCTCTAAGAGGGGTATGGCCATGTCCTGAGGTCTGACGAGAAAAGCATCGTCATAAAGAGAGAAATCTCTGACGCCGCGGGAATGATTCCAGAATGTTATCTCATCGGCGACCTTCAGGGGATCCCTTCGCCTGAATCCTTTGTTCAGCAGGCCGGATGCGCAGTAGGTGCATCGGAAAGGGCAGCCTCTCGACGTCAGGATCGGGACATGATCCAGACGGCGAACGAGATCCAAGGCCGGATAGGGGTAAGTATCGAGATTCTCATGATCCGGGACAAATTTCAGTTCTTCATCAAGCATGTTTTTGAAAAGCTCCGGGATTTTCCTTTCTCCCTCTCCGGAAAGGACAACGTCGGCCCCGGAATGGCTGACGGCGTGGTCCCGGCAGAGGGTCGCGTAATGGCCTCCGAGAACAACGGGTGTTCCAGGCAGAAGATCGGAAATGATCCGAATGGCTTCAAAAACCCCGGGATACCAGTAGGTCATCATGCTTGTGACCATGACGAGGTCGGGTCTTCTATCCTGAAGTATTTCATCTTTGAAAATGCGCGGCGTTATGCCGTAACGGTGATATGATCGCAGAATATCTCTGAAGGGTTCGGGTTTCGAGATCTTCTCTTTGGCGAATTTCCCCTGGCCGAAGGGCTTTCGTTTGGGTCGATGAACGCGAGGTTCAAATGGCATACCGGGATGATAGGGATCCAGGCAATCCACAAGGCGGACGTCGAAGCCGTTCTGCCTCAAGAAACTTCCGACATAGAGAAGACCGAGGGGCTTGATCCAGAAGTCATACGCGGCGAAATCGTATATCCAGGGATTGACGAGAAGGATGGTCTTCTTCACGTTTCATTAATGCCTGTCATGGTAAAGTAGGCCAAGCCATGCAGCACGGTCCATCGGCGAAAGCGTTCCGGTTCGCTCAAAATTCACGCCTCCTTTTGCCTTCGGATTGAAAATCTTTCTGAGACGTATTACGTTTGGAAAGAGCCTCCATCTCCCGCTGGATATCTTTTTCTCTCTCGCTTCCGGGAGGGGCTATTTTCTGGGCCTCTTTGAAATGAAAGAGGGCGCTTTCCGGCTTGTTCTTTTTCTTGAAAAAAAGGGCAAAATAGTAATGCGATTCTCCCTGATTTCCGTTTTGACCGTATGCCATGGCAATATTATATAGAATATTCACATCAGCGGGATTTATTTCCAGGTATTTCCTGTAAAATTCTAGAGCCATACCGAAATTGCCCGCTTGTTCGTAAGCCCTTCCCAGGTAAAAGAGGGTTCCATCGTCCTTTTCATCCAAAGAATAGGCCCGCCTGAGGAGCGTTATGGCGTCAGCCGTTCCACCGGCGTCAAAGTAACTCTGTCCCATATCTCGCAAAATGTCCACGTCGTCGGGAGAGAGGCTCAAGGCTTTAGAAAAGTTAGCAAAAGACGCAGCCGACTGACCAAGCTTCGCCTGGGTCACGGCAAGTCCATAAAGCGCGTCAATGTCATCGGGGTTCTTCTCCAATCGATTACGGAAGTATTTCAAGGCATCGTCCGGATTCACCTCATCGATCATGAGGAGGGTCTGAATTCTTTTAAGACCGCCGATGATATTCTTGGAACCTACTCCCCGGTAACGGGACTGCAAAAGGGAATCGATGTAGCCGATCCGCTCGTCTGTCCCCGGATGTGTCATGAAGTAGGACGGCATGGAGTTGGAATAAAATTCATAGCTTTTCATCTTCTTCAAAAAGGTCAGCATACCCTTGCCGTCGTACCCCGTGTTGACCAGGTAAGACATGCCTTTCCGGTCTGCCTCTTCCTCATTCTCCCTGCTGTATTTTAAGCTCAGCGCGGTGGAGGTGGCCATGGTGAGCCCGAGCGTAGCCTCTGTACCAACGCCTCCTCCGCCGAGAAAAACACCGGCCAGAATGGCGGCCAGAGAAGCCATATTGATCTTCTGTGATTTCTCAATCTGCTGGGCGATATGGCGTGAATTGACGTGAGCCATTTCATGGGCCAGAACACCGGCAAGCTCGCTTTCGTTATCGCAAAGATTGATGAGACCCTGATAAACATAAACATACCCTCCGGGAGTGGCAAAGGCATTAATAGCGGAGCTCCTTATGACAGAGAAGTGAAAAGTGAAAAGGACATTGCTGCTCCTGGCAAGTATCATGTTTCCGAGACGAGTCATATAGTCGTTCACTTTTTTGTCTCGGATCAAGATGTTATGGTTTGAGAGCTTTTCGTAGAACTCTTTGCCTATTTTGTTTTCATCGTCTATGGTAAAGGAGGCTCGCGCGGGGGCGACAGCCTGGAAGAAGAAAGTTACAATCAGAACAAGGGAAATGAAATGCTTTATATTCATGGAATGCCTTCTTGCTCAGCGCTTATCTATGACATCTCAGGTTCTGGCGACACAAAAGGCCGAGAGCCTGAAATACCATGGCATTTTAACGTATTTTTTCCGTATAATCAAGGCAGGGCCGAAATGATGGTTCCTTCAGGGAACGTTTCGCCCGGCATGTCTGTTGTCGAGGATAAAAGAATTATGGTATATAATACGGATCGATATTCGGACCGCCGTGCTTCTGCGGCTGGAGGGTCAAGGGGCTGGTGAAAAAGAATCTTATCATAACGGTTGACGGGCCGGCGGGCGCGGGGAAGAGCACGATCAGCAGACTGCTGGCGGAAGCCTTATCTTACGTTTATCTGGACACGGGAGCTCTTTACAGAGCCATCGCCTATCAGATTGACAGGGAGGGCCTGTCGGATAAAGAGGCTGACAAGATCAGGGATCTTTGCGGAAGAACGAAATTGATTCTGAAATCAAAAGGAGGAAAGGTCAGGGTCTGCATTGATGGTCGTGATGTAACGGAAGATATCCGAGCGCCCAGAATCAGCATGCTGTCCTCACGCATTTCTGCTATCCCCTTCGTGAGAAAGCACCTCCTCACGATCCAGAGAGAAATAGCCCGGAACGGAGCGATTGTGGCTGAAGGAAGAGATATGGGGACGGTGGTATTTCCGAATGCGGATATAAAATTTTTTCTCGATGCAAGCGTGGAAGAAAGGGCGAGAAGGAGATATGCTGAACTCCTGGGCAGAGGATTTGCTGCCGACTTTGAGGAGGTGAAGATGGAGATTGCCCTGAGAGACCGCCAGGACAGCCAAAGAGAAATCGCGCCGCTCAGAGCGGCGAAAGATGCGATTATCATCGATTCAACAAACGATGGGGTGATGGACGTTGTAAACAGGATGATGACCCTGATAAGGAGCATATGCCAGGATACATTCTAATAGGGCGAAAAGGTGTATATTTTGTCGTTAATTTGCTTGATATTTAATGATACGTGTGTTAGTAAAAATTGGTTAAAGTTGCTTGAAAATATCTGGAGGGGGCTTAATGGTTAACGAAACGAATTCAATGAATGAAAAGGAAAAACAGACGGAAGAGGTGAAGGAAGACGTTGCGGCGGTCAAGAAAATGGAAGGCCGCAGGGAGCAGGAAGGGGACAAAAGTCTGAGCTTCAGTGAGCTTTACGAGCAGAGCCTGCAGGATGTGTCGCTTGGCGAGGTCGTCATGGGCAGAGTGGTTCAGATCGGCAACGATGTCGTGATGGTCGACGTGGGCTACAAAACGGAGGGTCAGATCCAGGCGTCGGAGCTGAAAGATGACAATGGAAACGTAAGCGTTTCCGTCGGTGATGAGATCGAGGTTCTGATTGACCGGAAAGACGAAGAGGGGAATCTGATCCTCTCTCGTGAAAAAGCCGCAAAGATGAAAGTCTGGAGTGATGTCAAGATGGCCTATGAAACGAACGGCATTTTGACAGGAACGGTGACATCACGTGTGAAGGGGGGATTTTTCGTAGATATTGGAATTCTGGCATTTCTTCCCGGTTCCCAGGTCGACGTTCGTCCCGTGAGAGACATGGACCGCTATGTGGGACAGACGTTGCAGTTTAATGTTCTGAGTTATGACAGGAAGAGAAATAATATTGTATTGTCAAGAAGGTCCATTCTCGAAAAAGAGAGAAGTGAGGAAAAGAAAAGGGTGCTCGAAACGATTGAAGTGGGGAAAATCGTCGAGGGCGTGATTAAAAATATTACAGATTATGGAATATTCATTGATCTCGGAGGGATCGACGGACTGCTGCATGTGACGGACATGTCCTGGGGTAAAATCACGCGCCCATCGGACCATTACTCCAAGGGCGACAAAATAACCGTGAAGGTGCTGTCTTTTGATCGAGATAAGGAGCGGGTATCGCTCGGTCTCAAACAGTTGACGGACAATCCATGGGAGACCATCGTCGAAAAATATCCCGTTGAATCCATCGTGGAAGGGAAAGTCGTCAGTCTCATGGATTACGGTGCTTTTGTGGAACTTGAAAGCGGTGTTGAGGGACTCATTCACATCTCGGAAATGTTCTGGACTTCGAAAAAATCAAAACACCCATCAAAAATTCTGTCCATAGGCGAGATGATTCGAGTGATGATTCTGGATGTAAACCATGAAAGCAAGCGGATTTCCCTTGGACTCAAACAAACGACATCGAACCCCTGGACAGCCTTGAAAGAGAAATACACCCCCGGCAGCATGGTCAAGGGCATAGTGCGAAACATTACTGATTTTGGAGTTTTCATCGGGGTAGAGGAAGGGATCGACGGACTGGTGCACGTATCCGATATCTCCTGGCGACAGAGGATAAAACATCCGTCGGAATTTTTCAGGAAGGGCCAGGAGATTGAGGCGGTCGTCCTGAACGTGGATGTGGAAAATGAAAAATTTTCCCTTGGAATAAAGCAGCTTGAAAAGAACCCCTGGGACGAGATCAGTTCAAAATATCATGTCGGATCGGTTGTTTCAGGACCGATCACCAATGTAACGGAATTCGGTGTCTTTGTTGAGATTGAAGAAGGTGTCGAGGGACTTGTTCACATCTCCGAACTCAGCCAGAAGAAAGTCAAATCGCTGACAGAATCCTTCAAGGTCGGCGATCTTGTCACGGCTCTCATTAAGAACGTAGATACAAAGAATAAGAAGATACGGCTCAGTATCAGGGATTACGAAATGTCTCTCAATGAGACATCCGGCACGCAGTACCTGAACAACCGTGAAAAAGTGGGTTCCAGTCTCGGGAAGGCATTGGCCAGAATCAAGATTGACGTTTAACCGGCATGATCCGGTTCAGGGAGTTTCATGAGAAGACATCCCTTCTTGTTTGGTATTTTACTCCTGCTGGCCATAGGCTTTCTTTCATTCATCTTCATTTTCGGGATGGCCTATTGGACGGGAGGCAGCAGCCTCTGGTCCGCCGGAGACAGAGTCGGCATCGTTTTCGTAAAGGGCATCATCACTGAATCAAAATCCACCGTTGAACTCCTGAAAAAATATGGGGATGACGGCCATGTTCGTGCCGTCGTCGTGAGGATCGATTCACCGGGAGGCGGTGTAGCAGCCTGTCAGGAAATCTACGATGCCGTCGCGGCTGTCAAAAAGAAGAAAAAAGTTGTCACCTCCATGGGTTCCGTGGCTGCTTCAGCGGGATATTATGTGGCCTGTGCCTCGGATAAAATTGTAGCGAACCCCGGTTCCGTGACGGGAAGCATCGGGGCGCTCATGCATTTTTCGAATCTGGAGGAGCTTCTCAAGAAAATAGGCCTTAAATCTTCCGTGATCAAGAGTGGAAAATTCAAGGATATAGGTTCGCCGGTGAGAGAGATGACATTGGAAGAGCGCCAGCTGATTCAGGGTGTCATCGATGATATTTATGATCAGTTTCTAACAACCGTATCTCAAACAAGAAAAATTCCAAAAGAAAAGTTGCGGCCCATCGCGGACGGGCGGATTTTTACGGGCCGACAAGCCATGAAGCTGGGTCTGGTGGATGAACTCGGAGGCATGGATCATTCTATTGACCTGGCTGTGAACCTTGCCGGGATAAAGGGAAAGCCGGAGGTCCTGTATCCGAAGGAGAAAGGCCTGACTCTCTGGAAGATGATTGCAGATGAAATGGTTTCGGCTTTTATCAACCGCCTGAAGGAAGAAACAGGGGGATACCGCTGAAAACTATGGAAAAGATAAATTACAGGACCATTCAGGTTAAAACGGAGCATGCCGTTGCCGTTGTAACCTTGGATCGTCCAAAAGAAATGAATGCTCTTTCGAAAGAAATGAGGCGTGAACTTGAAGATTGTTTCAATCGTTTTGATGAGGACGATTCAATAAAGGCCATCGTTTTGACGGGAGGCGACTTAGTCTTCTGTGCAGGAATGGATATCAAAGAGATGGCAGCCCTGCCCGATGGGGAAATCGATGATTATTTCAAAACCATCATCCGGTATCTTCAAAAGATTTACAGTTGCAGAAAGCCCGTGATTGCAGCCGTCGGGGGGATTGCTCTTGGCGGTGGTTTCAATCTGGCGATGGTATGCGACATCATCATCGCTTCGGAGAGCGCCATTTTCGGGCATCCTGAACTGAAATTCGGACTGAATCCGCTTTTCGACCCGCTGTGGCGGATGGTGGGCATGGCCAAGGCAAAGGAGATTACCATGCTCGGGGAACCAATAGGGGCCAAGGAGGCCATGAGAATAGGACTCGTGAATAAAGTGGCGCCCCCCGATAAATTTATGGAGGAAGCCATCGCGGTCGCGAAGGAATTGTCAAAACGTTCTGCCAAAGCACTGGAAGCGGTTAAAAGAATTTCCGACATTGTTCCGAGGCTTGACAAGAATTCTGCATTGGAACATGAGTTCGAAATTTCGGCCCTTCTTTATTCCAGGGCTGAAAGAAGGGAGCACATGAAGGGATTTATAGCGGAACTGGACAAAAGAAAGAAAAAACAAGCCCCATGATGGGGCTTGTTTTGAATGCCTGTAAAGAGAAAATCCCGGTCGTTAATAAATATCATTGTCAAAGCTCGACGCCGAAAAGTCTTTAAGCTGGTCTCGTCTTTTTTTGTGTTGAAGCTTCCTTAAAGCCTTGGCCTCAATCTGACGGATTCTTTCACGGGTCACCCCCATCATCTCACCGACCTCTTCAAGAGTAAAAGGTCCATAATTGCATGCCACCCAAGTGCAGTTGCAGAACGTTTCATTCTTCAGCCACCACTCGCAAATATTTTCCTGACAGGGTTCCGTAATGAAGGTGTTTGTCTTCTTGCATTTGTATAGCTTTGTCATAGGCTCACCGATTCCCAAAAAAATTGGATGATATTAATACATTTTCAATACTTCTGCAATCGTTCATTTATTAAGGCTGTTGAACCATTTATCCGACTTCATGCCAGAGTCTGAGATGGGTGAAATAGATCCCCGCGTGGATATCACTGAAGGGTGTCGATTGAAGGGATGCCAGCATGGATCTGTAAGCGGTCAGCTGGGGCCGGTGGAGACTCACCTGGCGGGCGATGAAATCAGCAGTCGATTCCCTTGTGAATGGACGCGATGTCTTGAAGTCAATGATCCACCAGGATTTGCCATCGAAAGTCACAAAATCCAGCGTGCCTGAGCGAAGGATTTTCGCTCCCGCGGGCTCATCTATTCCCCATTCGCTCTTGAAGAAGGGATTCTTTTCACTCGACAGGCTTTTTATGAAAGGATCCTCCATGGCGGCTCGAACTTCCTCCAGAATTTCTCCTGCTAACCGGAATGCTGAGTTTTCAGGCACGCCTTCAGCGCGAAGGGCAATGGCAATGGCCTTATGTGATGGAAGTCCCCCGCCATGGATGCAGGTGTTGATCATCCGATGGATGACGGTACCTGCCGCTGAAGCTTCAGTTGAACCAGTAAGTGAGCCATCCTTGAATGATTCAAAGAAAACAGGATATGGATCCCTTTCGAGGGCGGATGGGTTTTGAATCCGGTAAGGTATTCTTTCCGGTTCGAAGGGATAAGGTTCAGGAAGAAGGGGTTCATCCGGTTGTTGCCGGGGAGAACCCTTTTCATGAGAGGGGTTGATACAAACGTGTAAAGAGGAACCGGATTCATGGATTCCGGCATTCAGGGGTTTATCGGAAAGTCCTTCATAGTCGAGCACCCATCTCAAGACGCTTTTATCCGATGCGTGAAAAATATCCGCAGCACCCTTCATGATGCCGCTCATGAAAAGGGATTCTCTTGCCCGGGTAACCGCCACGTAGAAGAGGCGTTTTGCTTCTCCCCAAAAGCGTTCTCTCCGAAGGGAGTTCAGGATACGGAAAACGGCCGTCGGTTCACTTTGACGGCTGTCGGGACCCATTGCGAGAAGAGATTTTCCATCCGCACCGGGCAGCCTCTCCAGGAGATAGGGCGGAAAAGATTTTGGTCCGCTCGCCAGCGGTCTCCAGTCCAGATAGGGCAGAAAAACAACATCGAATTCAAGGCCTTTTGCCCTGTGAACGGTCATCATCTGGAGCATTGCTCTCGACATGGTCGGGTCAGGGGGCTCATAGAGGGTGCTGAGCATCCGTTCCAGGCGGCA
>CAYXFF010000006.1:30108-36816 GCA_964464185.1 uncultured Syntrophaceae bacterium
ACATGGTCGGGTCAGGGGGCTCATAGAGGGTGCTGAGCATCCGTTCCAGGCGGCAAAGCGTCAATTGGGGAACTCCCTCTTCGACCCGGTCCATCATTTCGAAAAAACGGAGACAATTGGCAACGCCGGCCATTCCGTAGAGGGAAGCCGTAACACGGGGACCGTCCAGGCTTTCCCAGAAAATTCTTACGACCTGCCCAAGCGAGTCCCGCCCTGTTCTCTGCAACGCATGATTCAGCGACTGAAGCAGCGTTTTGAAGGAAGGATGGCTGGAACACATGGCGTATAACCGCTCTCTCCAGCCGGAGGCATCCTTCAAGGACATCTCATGCAGGGTGTTCAAATCACACCAGAACCAGGGTGATCGTAGAAGAGATGCCCAGGCCAGGTCGTCGTGAGGCCTTGTGACCGCCCTGGCGATCTGCAAAAGGTGCCTGATCTCCGGTCTTTCCGAGAGCGGGAGACCCTCCTGGACCTGGACGGGAAGGTTTGCGTCCTTCAGGGCTTTGAGATAGTGATTCAGCCGGTTGCGGTTGAAGAGGAGGACGGCAACGGATGTCTGCGATCCCCTGTCATTCATAACCTCATGGATCCGTGCAGCCAGCCATTTCGCTTCGTCATCCTTTGACCGTTCAGCGTCGCCGCTGGAAAAGAGATGCAGAGAAAGAGACGGCGAACCGGTCACTTCCTTTCCGGAGGAGGCGGAGGGACTGAAGGATGCTTCATCGAATTCCTCTTTGGGAGAAGACATAACAACCTCCCCAAAGAGTCCATTGATCCAATCAATAAGGATGGGCGCCGAACGAAAATTGGTGGCCAGGGAAAGGTTTCTGACCGGGAGTGTCCCAACCCCGGTAATGGGAATTCCTGATTTTGCCTGTAAAAAAAGGTGCACCTCGGCATTGCGGAAGCCATAGATGGATTGTTTAGGATCGCCCACCAGAAAAACGGTCCTTCCATCACCAGGTTCCCAGCCGCTCATGAGACGCTTGATGAGTTCCCACTGGTTCAGGCTCGTATCCTGGAATTCATCGACCAGGAGGTGTTTGATTCGGACATCCAGGTAAAGCTGGATGTCCGTGGGGGAATCGCCATTGAGGGCGCGAAGCGCGGACTGCTCCAGTGCGGCAAAATCGATCACACGACGAATCCGGCACAGTCCGTCGTACTCTGACAGCAATTCGGAACTGAGGATGATGAAATCCTTCAGATCATCCAGATCGGGAATAGAGTCCTCCACGAGTGGATATTTACGGGTCTTGTCGAGAAGCTCTGCCGTTTGCCGGGGCAATTCCGAAATCATCTTGAACCAGGGCGTGGACGAAAAATGTTTGTAAAATCCTTCATGAGGTCCAAAGCGCTTCCTTGGGCTTCCGTCTTTTGTAAGGAGCCTGGAAGCGATGGCCTGCCAGTCCGGCAGGGATTTCCAGGAAACACCCGGCAGGAAAGCTGTCATCATGGAGGACGCTTCGGCCCCATGAAGCGACAAGTCCCGAATAAACGGCTCCCAATGGAGGCCGATGGAACAACCGGGAAAGGCATCGCTCAGGCGGCCCAGAAACATCTCAACATGTTCACCGAGGCGGCTTTTCAAAATGTCCGGGAGCGATGAGAGGCCGTGACGGGCCACTTCATGAATGAGATATTCGAAGCGATCCCGATTGAGCATGACCCCTTTCATCTCGTTTTCGAAACGGCTCCAGCGATTGTTGTTGTATAAAAGCCGTTTTTCAAAAGCCTGTCTGGACGGATGGTTACGACGAAGCTTGAAGATTCTCCTGCGAAGCCTGTCAAGGGTTTCCAGGATCAAGCCCGGCTGCGCGTTTTCTTCAATGATATTGAAATCTGGCGGGAGCGATGATTCGAGGGGCGCACGCTTTGATATATGGTAACAGAAACTGTGAAACGTCATGATGTTCAGGCCGTCTATGGAAAAAAGGAGAGAACGGTGCCTCCCGTGTTTTTGAAGAGCCACCCGGGCAAGTTCAAGATGAAACGCGTCATCAGAATCATGGGGGGGTGTGTCGTTCACAGTCCGAAGAAATGTGCCGATCACCCGGCTCCGCATCTCTCCAGCGGCTTTTTTGGTAAAGGTGAGAGCAAGTATCTCCTGCGGGTGATTTACCTCGCCGAGAAGCTTCAGGAATCTGGAGGTCAGAAGATGGGTTTTTCCGGAACCGGCCGGGGCTTCCACATGGCAGCTTTGTGATGTCTCCAGGGCGGCAAGGCGCTCGTTTATGTCTGAGATGAAGCGGGTCATGAGGAGGCTTCCTCATCTCTTTCAAAGCTGTTCGGGATCAGACCTCTCTCGCACAGTGTTATGTGCGGGCATGTCGCGCAGATCTCTTCGGGTTTATCCAGACGGGAGAAGGGATAAGGCTGAGGAGGAAAATCACCCCGGCTGAGGACGTCCCCTATTTTCAAGAAGAGGCTTTCCCATTCGGCGAGATATTTCTCCCAGCTGAAATCTTGGCCTCCGATGAGGGTCATGCTTATTTCTCCCGGTGATTTCAATTGAAGGTATCCGACCGATTGGGGAAGAATTTCATAGGTGATACAGAGACCTGGGACGACTCCCCGGCGCAGGGCCATGAGGTAAATGGGTAGTTGAGGTGAGGTGAGGCGGAAAAGGACATCGTTTTTGCCGGGGTGACTGCCGGACTTATAGTCCCAGCAAATCAAGCCAAGATCGGGGTGATAGTCGATCCGGTCCATTCGCCCTTTCAGGGTGAACGGCAGACCTGGAATTTTCAGATTTTTGAAGGATATCTCCTCGGCAATGACCATCCACCCCTTTTCGCGGTGTCCGATTTCCATCTCAATCCATTTCAGGAGAAGACCGCCCTCTTCAAGCCAGAGACGGCGCTCGACGAGCCAGCGGGGCTGGGTGGCCACGTCGCGCAGCGTTCTGTCCACGCACCCGGTCAGGAGCCGGATGGCATCCTTCCTTTCCAAATCCGGAGCAATTTTTTTCTTCCTGGACTCCCGTGTAAATAATGACAGGACACGGTGCAATCTTTCGCCGCGCTCCATGGAATAAAGAGAGGTCAGAGGGTCTCTGAGAGGTTCGATTCCGAGGATTGCTTCGAGAAAAAAAAGACAGGGACAGGTCACGGCTTTTTCCAGATTGGAAACAGACAGAGTCCGGGGCAGAGGGTAGACACTGCGGGTCCTGACTTGCTGACTTTTTCTTTGAACAGCTGGGATCGAAAGAAAGGAACCTTGCCTTGCGGAACCTGAAGTTTTCAGTCCGTCAAATGCCGATCTAAGCCAACCGGCCCTGAGCCATGCGGGCCCGGGGTCATTCCATAGATCGACATATCTTTTTGTTTCCGTTCCGGGCCAGAACGGCGACGGCGATAAGGGTTCCAGGTCGACTTGTTCAGGACGAAGGAGAGTAATGATGGGTGAAGATGACAGAAGCTGCTTGAAGGACTTTTCGGCGAAGACGTATTGGCTCTCCGGCGTTCCGCCCAGAACCCTTCTCCGCTCCGCGGCATCAAGAAAAGGGAGCGGCCTCACCGGCTGAGGAAGCGACCGATCGCTCATCCCCAGAACATAGAGTCGGTCAAAGTCATGTCCCCTGGACTCGATTAAACCGAGAACCTGGATACCTGCCTCTTCAGGTGCTCCGGTTTGAGAGATTTCACCAGCCGCCAGGAAATGGAGCCACGATAAAAGATCAAAACCGTTTATAGATACTCCGTCGAGGTGGGTCCTCATGTCTTTCAGAATGTTTGTCAGGTGATGGAGGGAGATGGAATCTTTCTCGTCGGAAAGGACAGGAAAATCAAGAGAGAACCAGAGATTCTCCAGTTCCTTGAGCCAGAAAGGCAAAGGTCTTTTCACCGAAAAATCAATATCAGCGAATTTGCAGAGATCTTGTATTTTTCGGCGGGCAATACCGTTCAGAATCTCCGGAGCTTTTTTCTCGAGGCAATCCAAGAGTTCATCCAGTCCGCCCTCTGCCTGGGATTTTCTCCAGACGTGATCAGCCCTCGAGATGTTCTGAACGCTTCCCCATTGATAATAGGGCGAAAGGAAAAGCGCGAGAAGGCTCTCGCGAGGGGTTCTTTCGAGTACCATCTGAAGCGGAAGAAGCGAAGCCCGGATAAGCGGGAAAGACAAAACAGTCTTTCCCAAAGAGATGTTGTACCAGGCGGAGTCGGGGAAATGGGCCTTGCCGGTTATGGATGTCAGGCTTTTCTCAAGGGCGTCCGCATAGAAATCGAGAGTCGGCACGACGACGCCGATCCGGTTGAGTGGTGTTGAACGGGCATCTTCGACGATGCGGTGAACAAGATACTGAATTTCCTGCTCCGGGGAGGGAAGGGCAGCGGCTTCCAGACGGTCGGGTGCCCTGTCAGGGAAATCCATTTTCGTGAAGGATGCCTTCTTTTCCAGGACGCGAAACAGATTCGTTTCAATGGGGGCTGGAAAATCGAAACCCGAGATCACAATGCGATCCGGGCAGGACAGAACACCCTTCTCAATGGCCCGAGCTATCCGGGACGGAAGCTCGGCGGGGTGAAAGTGTCCCGTCGAAGCCAGGTTTTCTTTGAAACCTCTGCTCATTTGCCTTCGCCACTCGACGAGAGGAGTTGATGGAAACCCGGAGCAGGGTTCGAGGCCGTGCCGGATCAGTAGGGCGTATGTGTCATCGAGACTCTTGCATAGTTGTAAATCTGTCTCGAGTGACGCGGGGGGAGGTATTTCCTGCGTGAGGTCCATCAGAAGACGCATCCTGTGGAAAAAATGGGCAGGGATTTCTTCCGGCCAGGATTCAGACCATTTGACCTTCAGCCAGTCATTCAGACTCAAAGCATTCAACGCTTCCCAGCCCGTGCTCCCCCGGCTCAGGTTGACCATTCTGTATTCGTGGCGAAGGCGGCGGGCAAGTCTTCCCGTTGCCGTGAGGTACAGATGAGCGGGTGAAAACGATTTCATATCTCTCCGTTCCAGGTTGAATCGGCAGACGCTGATTTGTCTTTGAGGCGGTAATAATCTTGAATAATTTCTTTGTGATCAAAAACGAGATGTTCGGGAAGACAGTGGCGGGTAAAGATTCCGATGTCGGCGGCATCATCTGCCGCTCTCGGCGTACCCGCGGCCCTTGCGGTGAAAACGGTGGTGATGGTATGCTTCCTCGGATCTCTGTCCGGTTTTGAGTAGGTGTGCATCTGTCTCAACCGGGTGACATGAAGAGAGGTTTCCTCAAGAGCCTCCCGGACAGCCGCGTCTTCCAGAGACTCCCCGTAATCTACAAACCCGCCCGGAATGGCCCATCCGAAAGGAGGGTTCCTGCGGCGGATCAGCACGATGCCGCGCTCTTCAATCTCGATGATGATGTCTACGGTCGGAACGGGATTAGAGTGCAAAGGAATATCGGCCCCGCAGCTTGGACAGGTCAGTGTTTTTTTTTGCGACATGGGGTGTTTCAGGCTCCGTGATTTTGAGAAAAGATTTAATGGCTGGTTCCAATCAGAAACTAAGATGAGGAAAGGACTTTGTCAAGGACGAAAAAAGACGATTCATAAAATCTTGACAATTTCAGGGCAATCCATTAGCGTACGTTCCTTAATCCCCTGAAAAAGAGGAATAGCATGGTCGGTGTTTTAATCGTTACACACGGAAACCTGGGTCGGGAGCTCATCAACGCAGCGGAGATGATCAAGGGCCGCCTGGATGGTGTCGTGTTTGTTTCCGTAGATTCCGTGAAGGGTGTCGAAGATCTTAAGAAAGAAATCACGACGGCGATAAAGAGAGTGGATATCGGTGACGGCGTCATGATTTTAACGGATCTGTTTGGAGGAACGCCCTCGAATATATCCCTGTCTTTTCTGAGGGAAGGGAAGGTGGAAGTGGTGACGGGAGTGAATCTTCCCATGCTTTTAAAACTCGATGCGAGGAACGAAAGGAAACTCCTGGAGTTTGCCGCTTTTATACGGGATTATGGCCGCAAGAATATCTATCTGGCGAGTGAAGTCTTGAATAAAGACGTGGGAAGCAAATAGCGGTGAACCATTCGTGATCAGGACGGCCGTCTCCCGTCGCGGTTCGCATCTGATGGACATGATGGTATGATGGAAGGCACGTGAATTTCTCGCTGGTAAGAGTCGACAATAGGCTGATTCATGGACAGATATTGGAGGCCTGGGTTCCATACGTTCGTGCGTCCTGTCTTGTCGTTGCCGATGATGACGTGGCCAATGACTTCTTCAGAGAAACGGTCATACGGATGGCCGTACCCAGGGAAATAGACGTTCACATCCATTCCGTGGAAGAATTTGCAAAATCCCATTCCTACAGCGAAGAGACCGGCAGAAAAACAATACTTCTTTTCAGCACGGTAAGCGCCGCCCTGAAGGCTTTTGAGCGCGGTTTTCATTACGAACGGCTGAACATCGGAAACGTTTATAACGAAGAGGGAAAAGTCCGGTGTGCCCGATCGATCAACCTGAGTGACCGGGATATCAGCGATATTATTCAATTGATCCAGGGCGGCGTCCAGGTGGAATTGAGGTGTGTTCCCAAGGACAAACCCCTTGACTTTTTCAGTACCTTGAAAAAGTCAAGGTATGAAATTCCTGAGTCCGTAAAAAAGGAAAGGTCCGTTGTTTCTTGAGGCTCTTGCGGCATCCGTTATCGGAGGAATCCTCTGTCTTGACAGGATCTTTTTGCAGGTCATGGTTTCCAGGCCGGTGGTTG
>CAYXFF010000007.1:0-2399 GCA_964464185.1 uncultured Syntrophaceae bacterium
CATGCAGACGCCGTCCCCGCGAAAGCGGGGATGAGCGTTTTTCAACAGCCTGACTAAAGGAGACCGGACATGAAACACCTGATGATCCTGATCGTGGCTTTTCTGATGCTGGCCGGCTGCGGCGCCCAGAGGCCGGTTCTCTATCCCAACAATCATCTTCAGCAGGTGGGGGAGGAAAGGGCACAGAGCGATATCGCCGACTGCATGCAGAAGGCGGAGGCCTATGTGAAAGCCAATCCGGGCGCGAAAATGGTGAAGGGGACCATTGTGGGCGGCGCGGCCGGCACGGTGGTTGGAGGCGCCGCGGGAGCCGTCACCGGCAATCTGGCGCGTGGTTCCGCCGTCGGAGCGGCCACAGGGGCCGCGGCGGGGCTTGTCCGGGGTGTAGCCAAGGCATCCCAGCCCACGCCCGTCTTCAAGGCCTTTGTGAATCGCTGCCTCAAAGAAAAAGGATACGAGCCCCTCGGGTGGGAATAACAAACAAGAAAATTCTAAATTCTAAGCACGAAATCCTAAATAAACAACACACCCTGAATATCTAAACCGAAGCTCAGGGGAGCGTTCACGCTCCCCTGTCCAATCCTCCCACTTTTCAGCAACCTGTTCGTCTTTCGTGCCTGGAATTTCTTATCCTAATGCCCTTTGCCCTTCGCCTTTAGCCTATCTGTTCACCATACAGATCGTACGTGTCCGCTCCCGTGATCCGGCAGGAAACGATATCCCCGGCCTTTCCTTTTCTCACCCTGACGTACGTCACGCCATCGATCTCCGGAGCCTGCCCGCGGGTCCTGCCGACCAGGGGAAATTCCGGAACATCGCTTTTTTCTTCCAGGAGAACCTCCTCGACGCTGCCGATCCGCGACCGGTTGATTTCGAAGGAGATCGCTGACTGCTCTTCCATGAGGATGTCCCGCCTCCTGTTCTTGACTCTTTCCGAAATCCGGGCGGGAAGTTCTGCCGCTTTCGTCCCCTCTTCTCTCGAATAGATGAATACCCCCAGGTTCTCGAACCGGGCTTCCTGAACAAATTCGAGAAGCGCATTGAATTTTTTCGCTGTCTCGCCCGGAAATCCCACGATGAGCGATGTCCTCAGCGTCACGCCGGGAATGATCGCCCTCGCCCGATCAATCGTTCCGCGAATGGATGCGCTGTTGCTTTTTCGGTTCATCGCCCTTAAAAGATCATCATCCATATGCTGAACAGGCATATCAAGGTAGGAACAGATTTTCTCCTCTCCCGCAACCGTCATCAGGATCTCATCGGTGATGGACGCGGGATGGGCGTAAAGCACGCGGATCCAGCGCAGGTTTCCAATGGATGAAAGTTCCCTGAGGAGATCGCTCAGCGACGGATTGCCTCTCAGGTCCCTGCCGTAGGCCGTGGTATCCTGGGCAATGAGGATCACCTCGCGAATCCCCATTCCCGCAAGCCGTTCCCCTTCCTTCAGAATATCCGCCATGGGCCGGCTCCTGAAGGCTCCGCGGATGGAAGGAATGACGCAGTAGGAGCACCGGTTCGAGCATCCCTCGGCGATCTTGAGATAGGCGCTTCGGGTGGACGGCGGAAAGAGCCGCGGAGAAGCGGCATCCATGAGAAAGTTCGGTTTCCCGATAAAAGACCGCTGTTTTTTCCTTTGCCCTCCCTGAATCAGGCGGGCAATGCGTGGGACCTCCCCTGTTCCAAGAAAAAGATCCACCTCCGGCATCTCCGCTTCGAGGACAGGGCCGTATCGCTGGGGCAGGCACCCCGTCACGACGAGTTTCTCACACCGGCCCTTCTTCTTCCACTCCGCCATCCGGAGAATCTCCTCGATCGATTCTTCTTTCGCCGGAAGGATAAAAGCGCAGGTATTGACCAGGATAATATGGGCCTCTTCGGGCCGCTGCGTCAGGTCATATCCGCTTTGCGCAAGGAGAGCGCTCATGACCTCCGAATCGACCTGATTCTTCGGGCAGCCGAGACTGAGAATGTAAAATTTCTCCTTTTTCATGTGTCACTCTGCAATCAACAGGATCTTCGGATTCTTACCCAAAGGGATTTGGGCCGCAGACCCTCTAGAACCATCCCCGAAAATGATAAAGGGATTGAAACATAGGCCTGAAGCGCGAATCTGGAGTTTTTCGGGTTACCGTTCTTATCGAAGCGTAACGCCCGCAAGTTCAACTGTCTGAGTCCGCCGGAGGCGGGCGAGTTTTGAACTTGCAGTGAAGCGAGATTTAGAACGGTCGAAAAAATCCTCTGAGCGCCGAAGGTTTATGTTTCAATCCCTCAAATTACTTCGGAAGTTTCTTCGCCAGGACCTTTCTCGGCTTGACGCCGTCGGAGGGTCCCACGACCCCCTCCGCCTCCATCTTCTCGATGATGCGGGCGGCCCTGTTGTACCCGATCTTCATGTAGCG
>CAYXFF010000007.1:2499-12873 GCA_964464185.1 uncultured Syntrophaceae bacterium
GTCCCGGGAGGCAGAAAGAGCATGTCGCCGGAGCCTAGGAGCTGCTCGGCGCCGAGCTGATCCAGGATGGTCCTGGAATCGACTTTCGACGAGACCTGGAAGGAGATGCGGGTGGGAAAGTTGGCCTTGATGATGCCCGTGATGACATCCACGGACGGCCGCTGGGTCGCCAGAATCAGGTGGATGCCCGCGGCTCTCGCCATCTGCGCCAGCCGGGTGAGGGATTCCTCCACATAGCGCTGCGCCACCATCATGAGGTCGGCCAGTTCGTCTATGACAATGACGATATAGGGCAGTTTTTCAAAGGGGACTTTTGCGGACTCTCCCTCTCCCACATGCACCATCTCATCCGGGGAGAGCGTATCGGGGGGCATCTCACCCTCCTCATCCGTGATCTCCTTTTTCCCCGAAGGGGAGGAACGATCCTTGAGGAAGCTCTCCTTTTCCACGAGTCTGTTGTACCGCTCGATGCTTTTCACCCCGCTCTCGCCGATGACCCGATACCTCCGCTCCATCTCCGCCACAGCCCACTTGAGAACCTGGGAGGCATCCTTCGGATTTACGACGACCGGGTGGAGGAGGTGCGGTATGCCCTCATACCCGGATAATTCGAGCCGCTTGGGATCGATCATGAGGAACTTCACTTCATCGGGCGCGAACTTGAACAGGATGCTGCAGATCATGGCATTGAGGGACACGCTTTTCCCCGAACCCGTCGTGCCCGCTATGAGGAGATGGGGCATCCTGGCAAGGTCCGTGACCACCGGGGTTCCCACGATGTCCTCGCCCAGGGAGATGGGGAGCCTGTACCTGGACTCCAGAAAGATCGAATGATCGAGCACGTCTCTCAGATGGACCGGCTCCCGCTCCTGATTTGGAATTTCAATGCCCACGACAGCCTTCCCCGGTATGGGAGCGATCCGAACGCTCGGGGCTCTCAGGGCCATGGCTAGATCTTCAGAGAGGTTGGTGATCCGGTTGAGCTTGACCCCCGGCGCCGGCTCGAGTTCATACATGGTGATGAGAGGGCCCGGCTTCACTTCGACCACGCGTCCTTCCACACCGAAATCGGCCAGCTTTTGTTCCAGGATCCTGGCATTGGCAATCAGGCTCTCTTTCTTGATTTTCGCGTCGCCTCGCTTCAGATCATCCAGCAGCGTGAGAGGCGGCAGCCGGAAGGCGCTTTTTTCATGAACAAACTCGAAGGCCGCCTGTTCGCCTTTCCTTTTCCTGGCCTTCAGTTCCGGCGGCTGGGGACCATCTTCCAGGATCAGGGGAACCGGTTTTATCTCCCGCTCCGCCGGAGTCTCTTTCACATCGACGATGGGCGGAGGAGGAGTCTCCGTTTCTTCGGGAATGTCCTTCTCTCCGCGCTCCATTTTTTCCAGAATATAATTTTCCAGACGCGACCAGGCCTCCCTGATCCTTTCGGCGGCGGCTCTGACCAGCACCACCATGGAGAGGTCCGCCGTGATGATCAAAGCGATGACAAATACGAGGATGAGAAGAATGAGAGTCCCTGTTGTATTGAGATAAGACCTCAGAAACTCGACGGAGAAGCTCCCCATCAGCCCGCCCGCCGAGAGTCCTGATCCCCGGAATCGAACCTGGCCGAAGGCAAGGGCTAGAAGCCCTGCTGTGGCAAAGATGAGACCCGCATATCCGCCGATCATCCATCCACCGATCTCGCCGGAATCTTTCTTGAAGAGTCTTATGGCCATCACAATAAGAAGGGTGGGAAGCCAGAGGGCGCTCGCCCCCATGAACCGGATCAGGGCATCGGCGCTGTAGGAACCGACAAACCCGCAGAGGTTGCTTATCCGGATCTTTCCCGCCGCGGAATGCGAAAAGGAGGGGTCTGCGGGGTCATAGGAAAAGAGGCACAGGATGAAAAAGAGCGCCAGCGCCAGGAACAGGATTCCCAGAATCTCTCTCCATCGTTCGGGAGATATGGATCGTTCATTCATCCGATTTTCCCCAGTCGAAATTCCCGACGACCACATCCCGGACACGGGCGATCAGTTCGTCGCGGCTTTCCTCCGAGTAACCATCAATGCGGATCGGTCGATCGAAGATCATGGTTATTTTTCCTGGATTGACCTTGAGAGAATGCTTCGACATGATCTCCCTGCTCCCGATGATCGAGATGGGCACGATGGGCACTCCGGCTTTCAACGCCAGATGGAAGACGCCCTTCTTGAAGGCCTTGATCTCGCCGTCGATGCTCCTTGTTCCCTCCGGGAAGGTCACGACCGATTTCCCCTCCCGGATCTTTTGCGCCGCCGCGTCAATGCTCTTGACCGCGCTGGCATGGTGCTGCCGGTTGATCTCCACGGTGCCGTATTTCCTTAAAGCGCCTCCGAAAAGCGGCACCCGGAAGAGCTCCTTCTTGGCGATAAAGCGAAACTGGGCGGGAATAAAGGCGAGGACAATAAAGATATCAAACAAACTCTGATGATTGGCCATGAAAATCTGGGGCCTGTCCTGAAGGACATGCTCGCCGCCGATGACACCGACTTTCACGCCGGAAAGCCACAGAATTCCCTTCGCCCACCTCCGTGCAATCTCGTGCACCGTATATTCCCCCCGGGGGAAAAACGGGTAACCAAGAATGATGAACGTGGAAACCCCTCCCGTCCACAGACCGGCGAGAAGAACCAGAACCGCCGAACGAAGCATCGAACCATCCAGAAGCTGAACCTTAGATTATGTCTTGAAAACCCTGCTGTAATTTTTACCGGAACCGTCCCGCGAAGTCAATACGGAATCCATCGGAGAAAGGCTCCACATTCCATTTGCCAAGGGTCATCAAATTGTGTATGAATAACTTGATGAGCAACCCAATACGAGGGAGGAAGGTGTATGGTGAATAAGGTCATATTGATCGGTCGGCTCGGTGCAGACCCCGAGGTCCGATACACCCCCGACGGAACCATGGTTACCAATCTCAGGCTGGCGACGAACGAATACCGGAAAGATAAAAGCGGCGAGCGGATAGACAGGACGGAGTGGCACAGGATTGTCACCTTCGGCAAGCTGGCTGAGATTTGTCAGAGTTATCTCTCCAAGGGAAAACTGACGTATATCGAAGGCAGGCTGCAGACGCGCTCCTGGGAGGACAAGGACGGCATCAAACGTTCCTCAACGGAGATTATCGCGTCGAACATGCAGATGCTCGATTCAAAGGGACAGGCCAAAGGCCCGGAAGGCTGGGGCGATCAACCCGCTCCCCATTCCGCGTCGGAGCAGATGCCCGATGACGATGTTCCCTTCTGATGCGCGATGGAATATCTTATTTCTTGTTGTTATCGATCTTCTTTGATTCCGGCGTAACGTCGATCTCATCCTTTTCGTGCATGGATTTCTTGAAGTTCTTGATTCCTTTTCCGATGGCGCCGCCGATATCCGGAAGTTTGCCGGCACCGAAGATGATCAGGACGATCACCAGGATCACAATGAGTTCTGGCATTCCTAATCCAAACATGTTTTCTCCCTCACAGTAGGCTGTTGAAAAACGCCCATCTGCGGCGTTGCGCTGCGCCCCTCGTCATTCAACGTACGTCCATGTACGCCTCATTCCTCGGGTCTTGCGCGCCTTGCATCTAAACGTTTTTGAACAGCCTGAAGAATAATTATTTGTCCGCGCATTCTGAAACTTGTCCTCCTGCCGCGAAGGACTTCAGCGCGGTGTTCCCTCCGGCAGGGTCAAGTGGACCACTTCTCCGCTTTTTCCGAGACTCCCCAGAGATTTTCCCTGAAACTGAATATCGATCCCCCCGGCGTTTCCCACATCGACGGCAAAAACCTTCTCCGCCTGTCTTTCCAACGTGTCACCAGGCTTCAAAAGAACCTGAAAGGATGGGTTGTCATCTTCTGTAACCCTGACCCAGGTGGTCTGTGTCGCGGTTATGACCAGTCTCAGGGGGGCCGCTTCCGGTTTGGCTTCCGGTTGCGTCGGGGATGCCGGCGCGGTCACAGCAGCTCCTTCCTTCCCTTCCTCCCTGGCGGGCTCCGCGGGTTTCCCCGGTGTTTCAGCTGGAGCGTTCTTGGCAACGCTCACAGCGGCCGGCGTACGGGATATGTCGGAATCCGTATCGTCATCGGCGAAGATGAAAAAGAAGACAGATCCTGCGACCAGCAGAACGGCAACAGTCCACCCCAGGACTTTCAGATGCGCTTCCATCCAGCGAAAGATTGTGACATGCTCCCGGAACCAGCGGGACAGATCGACGGGCGCTTCCGCACTCCCGGGTGTCTTCATCGGGATCTTCTCGACCTTGTCTTCCGGGATCCCGGCCTGCTCTCGAAGGTATTTTCTGTAGTGGGAAAGGATTTTGGCGCTGTCGACACCCAGTTCGTGCCCATAGGTCCTGATAAAACTTTCGGCATAGGTCTGTTCCGGGAGAGACTTGAACCTGCCGCTCTCAATCGCCTCCAGATAAGCAACCCTGATCCGGGTCTTCTGAGAAATTTCCTTCAATGTCTTGCCGTGGGATTCTCTCAGGGCCTTGAGATCGGGATAGGGTTCCATGAAACCTGTCACCGGTCTTTCTGCGCTTGCGTTTTTCATCGTCATCCGTTTTCCAGCGATTTACACGTATGTTTCTATATTTAACATCAATCACAAGGCTAATCAATAAAAAGTTCTTCCGGCCCCTGTCCCTTTTCTCAATTTTCTGGCATTCTCCCTTTGAGTGTGGATATAATTCCCGCCGGATTTTTGGATGCAAGGGGAGATGTGCGATGATACGGGATTACAGGACCTTTGCCGTAGCCATGGCCAAAGAAGCGGGCGACTTCCTGAAAGCGCGGTGTCACGACACACACACCGTCCATTATAAAGGTGAGATCAACATCGTGACCGAGGAAGACCGCCTCTCCGAAGACATGATCGTTTCGCGAATCCGGAAACGCTTTCCCGCTCATGACATTCTGACGGAGGAATCCAAAGGCATCGATCGGGGATCCGACTACCGTTGGATCATCGATCCCCTGGACGGGACAACCAACTACGCCCACGGGTATCCCGTGTTCTGCGTTTCCATCGCCCTCGAGAAGAAAGGGGACGTCATTCTCGGCGTGATTTACAACCCCATGCTCCGGGAGCTTTTCGTGGCGGAAAAGAACAAGGGCGCCTTTCTGAATCGCAGGAGACTTTCCGTATCCGGCACATCGTCGCTTTCCAGGAGTCTGCTCGCCACGGGTTTTCCCTACGACATCCGCCGCAACGCGGACAACAACATGAACTACTTCATCGGAATGGCCGTAAAAGCACAGGCCATCCGGCGCGCGGGCTCCGCAGCCCTTGATCTGGCGTATGTTGCCGCAGGGCGCTTCGACGGGTTCTGGGAATTAAAGCTCCATCCATGGGACACCGCGGCGGCGTCACTCATGATAAGGGAAGCCGGAGGGACCCTCAGCGATATCTCAGGAAATCCTTATCAACTCTCATCTTCCGGGATCGTCGCCTCCAATGGACATGTGCACCGCGCGATGCTGCGCCTGCTTCAGTCCATCAACCCCATCTCCATCGCCTCCACCTCGTCCATCTTCCTGAAGAAACATCCGTGAGACGCAGAAGGATGACCTTCGCAAACCCAGAGAAGACGTGCTTCAGCGGAGGCCGCGTTTTTTTTCAAACGGGATGAAAAATTTCTGAAAAAAAAATCCCAAAAAACGCAAAATACACTTGACATGTTTTAAAAAAATGTTATGAAAAATCATTAGACACAAATCATGTGATTTCCCGTTCACTCACAAACCCTTGAGCCTCCTGCCCTCCGTGAGATGATGGGAAAAAGAACCCGCCGTGCTTCAAACAAACAGAGCGATCACACCAAATCAGTCAGAACGAGATTCCGCAGGGGAAGCTCAGGGAAACGCCAAAGGAGCACATAAGGAGGAGACATGGACGCAAGAATAGTGACGAATGAAGATGACGAGCCTCCGGGCAAAAACGTCGTCTCATCACTGGCTTCTCATCTCCACGGTGAAGACCTTTTCAGAGGCGATTATGTAATTCAGAAGCTCTGGCCTGACACAACAGTCGACCAGTGGAACGACTGGACGTGGCAGATGGCCAGCCGGCTCCGAACGGTCGATGCCCTGGCCACTCTGTTCCAACTGAGCCCTTACCAGATCTCCAAATACAGGACCCTCCTCAAGCTGTTTCATTATTCCATCACACCCTACTATCTTTCTCTGATCGACTGGTCCGACCCCGAAGACCCGATCCGGAAGCAGTGCATTCCCGACTTCAGGGAGACGGAGTTTCAGATCGTTGGAGATCATGACCCGCTCGAGGAAGAAGAGGACATGCAGGTGCCCGGCCTCGTGCATCGATATCCCGACAGGGTCCTCGCGGTGGTCACGAACACCTGCGCCATGTACTGCCGCCACTGCACCCGCAAAAGAATCTGGCATGAAGGCGAATCCATCCGGTCCAGGAAAGAGCTTCAGGCCATGATCAACTACATTCAGGCAACCCCCGATGTGAGAGAGGTCATCGTTTCAGGCGGCGACCCCCTGGTCATGAACATGAACGTCCTCGACTGGTTTCTGGGCGAGCTGCAGATGATCCAGCACGTGGAAGTCCTGAGAATCGGCACCCGGGTTCCCGTGGTGCTGCCCATGCGGATCACCGATGACCTTGTGGACATGCTGGCCCAGCATCGTCCTCTCTGGCTCAATACCCAGTTCAATCACCCCAAGGAGATCACCCCGGATTCAAAGGCGGCCTGCGACAAGCTGCTGAGAGCGGGCATCCCCGTATCGAATCAGTCCGTTCTCCTGAGGGGAATCAATGACTCCACCGACGTGATGCGCGATCTTTGTCACGCCCTGCAGAGGATCATGGTCCGCCCCTACTATCTCTTCCAGTGCGATCCCGTCAAAGGCGTGGAGCATTTCAGGACGAGCATCTGGAAAGGGATCGAGATCATCGAGATGCTCCGCGGCTATACCGGAGGTCTCTGCATCCCCTCCTTCGTCGTGGACGTTCCCGGAGGCGGAGGAAAAGTGCCGCTCCAGCCCTTCTATCTTCTCTCGGTGACGGACAAGGATGTGCTCCTGAGAAATTACGAAGGCATGATCATCAAGTACTACAACCCCCAGGAGGCTCACTTCATCCAGTCGCGCAAGTCGAACGGCAACGGCAAGGACGGCGGCACCGCCCAGCTGATCAAAGGATCGAGGAAGGCCCTGGTTCCCGAGGAAACACCAAGGTACCGCAGGAGAAAGAAAAACCTTCTCTTCAAGATGAAGGGGGAGAAGGCATGAGGATAGGGTTTACCTATGACCTCAGACGAGATTATCTCCAGATGGGTTACACGGAAGAAGAGACGGGGGAGTTTGACAGCGACGAAACCATCCAGTTGATTGAAGAGACGATCCGCGGCCTCGGCCACGACGTGATCCGGATAGGAAACATCTTCAGCCTGACGGAACGGCTGGCGGCGGGCGAGACGTGGGACATCGTCTTCAACATCACCGAAGGGCTGCACGGACGGAGCCGGGAAGCACAGGTGCCGGCCCTGCTCGAAGCGTATAACATCCCTTACACCTTCAGCGACCCCCTGACGCTCGCCCTGAGTCTCGACAAGGCCATGACCAAGAGCATGGTCCGGGACGCCGGAATCCCCACGCCCGATTTTTTCATCGTGACGTCCCTGGAAGCCCTGAAGACAGAGAAAAAAGACAGAAAGATCGGATACCCCCTCTTTGTCAAACCGCTGGCTGAAGGGACCGGCAAGGGCGTGACCCCTGAATCCATTGTTCACCACAGGAAGGAGCTGACGGCCCAGTGCAGGCGGCTTCTTTCCCGTTACGGACAGCCGGTCATCGTGGAGTCCTATCTCCCGGGGAGAGAATTCACCGTAGGCATCCTTGGCACGGGCGAGAGCGCTCGGGCCGTGGGCGTCCTGGAAGTGGAACTCCTGGAAAGCGCAGATCCTCTCGTCTACTCCTTTTTGAACAAGGAGTTCTGCGAGGAACGGGTGCGCTACACCCTCGTTCTGGATCATTCGATCATTGAAGAAGCCTCGGATATCGCCCTCCGATCATACAGGATCCTGGGATGCCGGGACGCCGGGCGGATCGATCTCAAGGCCGATGGTCGGGGCCGGCTCCACGTTCTCGAAGTCAACCCTCTGGCCGGCCTTCATCCCACTCACTCGGATCTCCCGATCCTGTGCAGCAAGGCGGGCCTTCCTTACCCCGAGCTTCTCAATGAAATTATTCAATCGGCCCTCAAGCGAAGGGCTTTTTTCAACGAAAAGAGGCAGCAGATATGAAAGTAGCCATTGTTTACAACGAACCCGTAGCGGACAGGCTGGACTCCATTGACGTCCTGGACCAAGTCATCATGGTCCGGGAGGCGCTTGACAACCTGGGTTATGAACACCGGTCTTTCCCGATAGGGGAAACGAATGATCCTCTTCTGCAGCTCCTGTCGCAGTTGAAGGACTATTCTCCCGCAGCCGTCTTCAATCTCTTCGAGGGACTGAACGACGATCAGCGCTACTGTCCCATGGTCGCGTCTCTTTACGAAATGGCCGGGATCCCCTACACGGGCGTTCCCTTTCAGGCCCTGCTGACGACGACGGATAAAATTCTTGCCAAGAATATTCTGACGGCCAATGGCCTCCCAACCCCCTCGTGGCAGGAATTCCGGGGGAAAATGATCCCGCTGAAAGTCCCGCCGCCATGGATCGTGAAGCCCGCCTGGGAAGATGCTTCGGTGGGCATCGACGACAGCTCCATCCTGGAAGACCGGAAACACCTGACAAAAAAACTTCGTGAGATGTATGAACGGCATGGGGGACAGCCCATTCTCATCGAGCAGTACATCGACGGTCGGGAGATCAACGTTCCCCTTTTTGAGAAAGCGGAAACGGGCTTGGAGGTCCTGCCCATATCGGAAATCACCTTCGAAGACTGGCCCGAGGACAAACCCCGAATCGTCAATTACGCCGCCAAGTGGATTGAAGATTCTTTCGAATACGAAAATACCCAGCGAACCTTCACTCCCCAAGACGCCCCTCTCAACCTCATCAAGGAAATATCCTTTCGCTGCTGGCATATCTTCAACCTGAAAGGCTATACCCGCGTGGATATGCGTCTTGACCAGTGGGGAAATCCCTATATCATCGAAATCAACCCCAACCCCTGCATCGGCGGGGAGTCGGGCTTCATTTCTTCGGTGAGGGAGGCAGGCTACACCAACGAGGATTTCGTCCGGGAAATGATCGCGGTGGCCCGCAGGTAAGTCATGAAATCATCCACTCCTCCCTCCCGGCAGCCTCGAAAGGCTTCAGCCTCCGCGAACGCAGAGGATCGGATCACCCTGAGGACCGGGGCCCGCGTCCGGGACCGGTCGGACCTGAAAAAGATTCTCCTTTCGACACAACTGTTTTATCCCTATGAAATGGATGTGGCCATCGATCTCCTCAACGACCAGATCAAATGGAAAGAGGAAAGCATCTTCTCTTTCATCTTCGCCGACCGGAATCGGGAATGCGTGGGATATGTCTGCTACGGCCCCATTCTGACGACGGATAATCGTTACGACATGTACTGGATCGCCGTGAGAAAGGACTTGCAGGGTCAGGGGATCGGGAAGATCCTTGTCAACGAGACGGAAAAGCGGATTTCCGGAAGAAAGGGAAGGCATATCTACGTGGAGACATCCTCCCGGGAGGATTACGAACCCACAAGGGCCTTTTACCGGAGAAACGGTTATGCCGAGGTCGCCCGCGTCCCCCATTACTACAAGGACAATGACGACATGATCATTTTGATGAAAACCCTGCCCTGAGGTCCCACCCTGCCCCTTCGCAAGGCGATTTTTATCTTGACACCCGGTTGCCAGTATGTTAGCCAGTCACCGGCAGGTGATGTTTTTCATGAAAACGAAACAGATAATGGAAAGCGAAATGTGGTGGTGGTGGCAGGCAATGACAGGCCTGTCCACAGGAAGTCCATTCTGACAATGCAATGGCCGGTCGTGGGCAAGGGGGGACCTTCCTATGGCTGGAACAAATGAAAATCGAGCCATGGCTTATGTCCATGGCTTTTTTTTATTGAGAGGAAAACAATACATATCAAAAGGAGGATACATCATGG
The DNA here is from genome assembly GCA_964464185.1 of uncultured Syntrophaceae bacterium. GTDB lineage: Bacteria > Desulfobacterota > Syntrophia > Syntrophales > UBA4778 > UBA4054. Next base: position 12,622 of record CAYXFF010000007.1, read on the forward strand.
ACGAAAGAAAAATATTTTTAAAGGACAGTGAAATTCCAAGGCAATGGTACAACATCCTGGCGGACATGCCCACACCTATGGCGCCGCCGCTTCATCCGGCAACTGGAAAACCCGTGGGACCCCAGGATCTCGCTCCCATTTTCCCCATGGCCCTCATCGAGCAGGAGGTGAGCTCGGAGCGCTGGATCGACATCCCAGAACCCATCCTGGAAAAATATCTTCTCTGGCGTCCATCACCCCTTTGCCGCGCCC
>CAYXFF010000007.1:12973-14100 GCA_964464185.1 uncultured Syntrophaceae bacterium
GAACCCATCCTGGAAAAATATCTTCTCTGGCGTCCATCACCCCTTTGCCGCGCCCGCAACTTCGAGAAGATGCTGGACGCTCCCGTGGAGATCTACTACAAGAATGAAGGCGTGAGTCCTCCGGGATCCCACAAGCCCAATACCGCCGTGGCCCAGGCCTATTACAACAAGCTGGCGGGAACCAAGAAAATATGCACCGAGACCGGCGCCGGTCAGTGGGGAAGCGCCCTCAGTATGGCCTGCCACATGTTTGGAATAGAATGCAAGGTTTTCATGGTCCGTGTCAGCTTCGAGCAGAAGCCCTATCGCCGGATCATGATGGCCACCTGGGGCGCCAACTGTGTTCCCAGCCCCAGCACCGAAACAGCGGCGGGAAGGAAGGTCCTGGCTGAGCATCCGGACTCGCCGGGAAGCCTCGGTATCGCCATCAGCGAGGCCATCGAGGCAGCCGTTACGAGCAAGGACGCCAAGTATTCTCTGGGAAGCGTTTTGAACCACGTCTGCATGCACCAGACTATCATCGGACTCGAGGCCCAGAAACAACTGGCGAAAATAGGTGTCTACCCCGATGTGGTCATCGGCTGCGCGGGCGGGGGAAGCAACTTCGCCGGGATCAGCCTTCCCTTCGTGAGGGACAAGATCCACGGCAAGCAGATACAAATTATCGCCACGGAACCCCGTTCCTGCCCGACCATGACGCGGGGACCCTTCGCCTATGACTTCGGAGACATCGCCCAGACGACACCGCTCCTCGCCATGTTCACGCTGGGCCACGATTTCGTGCCCGAGGCGATTCACGCGGGCGGCCTGCGTTACCACGGCATGTCGCCCATCATCAGCCATCTCCTCAAGGAGAACCTCATTGAGGCCCGCGCCTACAATCAGATTGATACCTTTGACGCCGGCGTGAAATGGGCGAGAACGGAAGGCTTCATCCCCGCGCCGGAGACAAACCACGCCATTTCCGCCGTCGTGGAAATCGCCCGCCAGGCAAAAGCAGAAGGAAAAAAGAAGGTCATTCTCTTCAACTGGAGCGGCCACGGGCTCATCGATCTCCAGGCGTACGACACCTACCTTTCCGGCAAACTGGAGGCCCATGAACTGCCGGAGGAGGAGATCAAGCGAGC
>CAYXFF010000007.1:14200-15444 GCA_964464185.1 uncultured Syntrophaceae bacterium
GCGAAAGACAGCCTGCTGCGCCGTGCCATGGAAGAGGACCACCTCTTTTCCATGATCTTCTGGGGTCCTCCCGGTTCCGGGAAAACAACCCTTGCCCGCATCATTGTCCGGGAAACCCGGGCTCACTTCGAGACCTTCTCCGCCGTTCTCTCGGGCGTGAAGGAAATCCGGGCGGTCATCGAGGAAGCCAAACAGCAGATCCGCCGCAACAACAGAAAAACCATTCTCTTCGTCGATGAGATTCATCGCTTCAACAAGGCCCAGCAGGACGCCTTTTTGCCCCACGTGGAAAGCGGTCTCATCACCCTGATCGGTGCCACGACGGAAAATCCTTCCTTCGAGGTCATCGCGCCCCTCCTTTCGCGAACCCGTGTCTTTGTTCTCCATCCCTATTCCGATGAGGAACTGCGGTCGATATTGGGGCGCGCGCTGGCTGATGGGGATAAGGGTTTTGGAAAACGATCTCTGGACATGGAACCCGAAGCCCTTGAACGAATCATCTGGGCGGCGGACGGAGATGCCCGCGCCGCCCTGAATAATCTCGAGGCGGCCGCTTCCATGGTTCAGGAGAAAAGCGCCGGCGGGAGCCGGATCACCCGTGAGATTGTCGAAAATGCCCTGCAGAAAAAGGCTCTTCAGTACGACAAGCTCGGAGAAGAGCATTACAACCTCATATCGGCCCTTCACAAAAGCCTCCGGGGAAGCGATCCCGATGCTGCCCTCTACTGGCTGGGGCGAATGCTCGCCGCGGGCGAGGACCCGCTCTACATCGCCCGCCGGATGGTGCGGTTCGCCTCGGAAGACATCGGTAACGCCGACCCGCAGGCGCTCACCGTCGCCATGTCCGCCATGCAGTCCTTCCAGTTCATCGGCCTGCCCGAAGGCGAACTGGCGCTGGCCCAGGCAGCTGTTTACCTGGCCACGGCGCCTAAAAGCAACGCCCTCTACACCGGCTACGGGAAGGTGAAGCAGTCCATCCGTGAAACCGGCACGCTGCCTGTTCCCCTGCACATCCGGAACGCGCCCACGAGACTGATGAAGGAACTCGGCTACGGCAGGGATTATCGCTACGCCCACGACTACGAGGACGCCTATATCCCCCAAGACTATCTGCCCGACAAGCTGAAAGGCCAAGTCTATTACAGACCCACGGACAGGGGCTACGAAAAGATCGTCCGGGAGAGACTGGAAAAATGGAAAAAAATTAAAAAGGGTTCAAGGGGCCAAGGGTCCCAGGGTTCAAG
>CAYXFF010000007.1:15544-21089 GCA_964464185.1 uncultured Syntrophaceae bacterium
TGCAGCGGCATCTGCCGGGGTGCAAACTGCTTCTCTCGGGAGGCGCGGTCTTTCAGCCCGTCCCGGAGGCGGAGGTGATGGCAGGGGCCGCGCGGGAGCTCGGCGTCGACGAAAAAGACATGGTCATCGAATCCGCATCCCGGGACACGGAAGAACAGGTCCGGAAGATACGCGACATCGTGGGCAGAGATAAATTTATTCTTGTCACGTCGGCCGCCCACATGCCCCGGTCGATGGCCCTCTTCAGGAAAGAGAAGATGAAACCGGTCCCTGCCCCCGCCGGTTTGTGCGTTAAAACAAAGGAAACTCTAACTCCGAATGATTTTTACCCGGGCGCGAGCGCACTGCGGAAATCGGAAACGGCCATCCACGAATACCTGGGCATTGTCTGGGCCAAGCTTAGAGGAAAAATATAGGGGGAAAAGCAAAAGACACATTACTGTCGGCAATTTACAAGCCAATTGTCCCTTGCATTTTGAGCACGTCGGTGATACATCACCTCAAATTATTTGAATGATCGTTGAGGCGCAGAAACCGGTTTGTGATCCATTTCCATCCCGCTTTTATCTATCGATTTCATTACTTCCTTTTAAAATGAGTTGATCGCATGACAAATGATTTCAAACTAAATGATAAAATCATTGCGTTGATGAAAAAGGGAGTGCGAATACCCTGCCCCTACTCCATTGAGATCGGGGATGACGTGGACGAGGGCCGCATCTCAGGTTACGGGGTCGTCCTGCACAGCGGAACGAAACTGTTCGGCAGCCAAACGACCATCGGATCGAGTGCAATTCTCGGTTACGAATCCCCGCTCACAGCCGTCAACTGCCAGATCGGCACGGGGGTGGAACTCCGGGGCGGTTTCTGCCGGGACTCTCTCTTTCTTGAAGGGGTCAGCGTCGCTTCAGGCGCCCAGGTGAGAGAGGGCTGTATCCTCGAAGAAGGGGTGCGGCTCGGCCACAACGTGGGCCTGAAACAAACGATCCTCTTCCCATTCGTGACCCTGGGAAGCCTGATCAACTTCTGTGATTGCCTGATGGCGGGCGGAACAAGCCGAAAAAATCACAGCGAGGTGGGCAGTTCCTACATCCATTTCAACTATACTCCCAATCAGGATAAGGCGACGCCTTCCCTGATCGGGGACGTTCCCAGGGGGGTGATGATCAATCAGCCCCCTGTCTTTTTAGGAGGCCAGGGCGGTCTCGTCGGTCCTGCCAGAATAGGATATGGAACGGTTGTACGGGCGGGAACGATCGTACGGAAGGATTCACCGGAAGGGGGAAAGCTGATCGGCAGCAGGGAAATCCTCCCGGATAAAGTTTTTTCCCGGGAGGGCGTTCACGGAGATGTGGAGAGAAAGGTCCGGAACAACATCCATTACCTGGCAAGCCTCCTCGTCCTCAGGCAATGGTATGCCCACATCCGCCGGATCTTCTTTCGCGCCAGGGAGTTCGGTGAAGAGATGGACCAGGGTGCCTCTGAAAAGCTGGAAACGGCTCTTTTTGAAAGGCTTCAGCGCCTCCGGGAGTTCGTCGAATCGGCGGCGGCGCATCCCTTCATTCAGAGCATCAGGTGGCCCGAACTCGTGGTCTGCTTCACTTCGAAAATCGAAGAGAAGACGGCGGTGCGGGAACGGGATGCCTTTATCGGCGTCATACAGAATCGCATACTGAAAGAAGGGCCCGATTACATCCGTGTCATTCAGGGTCTTCTTCCAAGAGAGGTGGCGCTTGGAACAGCCTGGCTCCAGGCCGTTCTGGACGACATCGTGAAGCGGGCTTCCGCGGGGATCGGGTCGCCTCAGGGCGTTGTGAAGTGAATGGTGAAAGTGAACGGTAAGAAAAAACACGCGCAAACAGAAAGGGGACGTTTCGGGCGCCTGCTGAAATCCCTCGTTCACCGGGTACTCCTTTTCCTGAATGTCAGGATTTATGTCGGCGTGGATCCGCTCGGGGCTCCTTCGTTTTCCATGATTATCTTCCCCGTCCGGCCCTGTCATCTCTTCTGCGGACTTGCGGGCATCGTCACCTTCAAGACCGGGTCTCGAAAAGGCAGGAGCGCGGATCCCGCCGGAACGATCCTGCGGCACTTCAAGGCGATCCGGGAAAAAGGTCTCTCCGGGGGCGTCCATCCCGAATCCTATCTTGTCTCCCGAAAAACGCTCGACGAAATGAACAGGGCTGTTCTGCGCTTGAAAGAGGATCGTGTCTTTGAGAATATTTTCTCCAGAACCGAAAAGGCCAGGAGTCTCAACAATCTCTCAAAAGAGATGAACGCCTTTATCCTCCGGGAGGATAAACTGCTGGAGAAAAAGGCCGATCATTTTTCGACAGAGTCCCTGGAGACGATCAACAGCCGTCTCATCCTCCTGAAGGATATCTGCTGGAGCCTGGAAAGAGACATTCTGGACAATCTATCCAAAATCGAGGACCTATCGGGTACGCGGGAGGTGTCCGGTGGGGGCTTCAGGATTTATGCCCAGGTCAATTACCTGCTGAACTGCCTGGACCGTATCGAGGTGAGAGGGAGGGACTCTGCGGGAATCCAGATCGCCTTCACCTTCACGGACAGCAGGAGCTTTGAAAAAACCCTGGAGTCCCTGCGCAGGAAAACCCTTCATGAATATTTCCTGAAGCGGATCGGCGGGGGGGATCTGCTGAGCGGATCCGTTCATCTATCCTGCCCGGGCGGCCCGGATGGAGAGGTCCTTCTGAGTTTTACCTATAAGACGGCTTCCGTGATCGGCGAACTGGGAAGAAACGTCCGTGAGTTGAGAAAAATGATCAGGGCTGATGAAATCTTCCACGAGTTTGTCCGGAGTGAAGCCGTGCCCTTGTCATCCGTGGCCCACACGCGTTGGGCCTCCGTGGGGTCCATCACCGAAGAGAACTGCCACCCCATCAATAATTTTACCCCGCTCAACGCCGCGGAAGGCTCCCAGCCCATCCCGCCGGGAGGAATGTGCGGCCTTTCCCTCTCCATGGAGGCCGTTGACCTCATGATGATTCCACGGGCGTTGAAAAAATACCCCCGCTACGGAGAAGGGGACTGGTCCATCAGTGTGGTCCTGAACGGAGACATCGACAACTACCAGGCCCTCCGGAATGATCTGGAGGCGGGTGACAGGCCCCTCATCGCCCCGGAGCTGACAACGGACACGAAAATCATTCCGCTGGAAATCGAGAAACACCTCCTGGCCGGCCATGACCTCACGGAAGCTTTCCGTCTGGCCGTGAGCGATTTCGAGGGTTCCCACGCCATCGCCATGACAAGCGATCTGGAACCCGGCAGGGTTTTTCTCGCTCTGAAGGGCAGCGGTCAATCCATCTACGTCGGTATCTGTGAAGACAAGTACATCTTTTCCTCGGAACTGTACGGCCTGGTGGAAGGAACGCCCCGCTTCATCAAGATGGATGGGGAAAGCAATGGAGGAGGCCAGATATTCGTTCTTCAGGAAACCCCGCGGGGAGGGCTCTCGGGAATTCAGGCGCTTTATTATGACGGGACGCCGCTTCTCCTCTCGAAAAGCGACGAAAAGCAGGCAGAGATCACGACGCGCGACATTGACCGGGGACCGCATCCGCACTTCTTCCTGAAAGAGATATCGGAATCTGCCCTCTCCGTGAGAAAGACCCTGAGAGGAAAGTACCGCGTTTCACAGGACGGGAAAGTCACGTTCAATCTCGGAGAAGACATTCTTCCGCCGCGGCTGAGGAGAGACCTGGCCGGGAAGAAGATCCGGCATATTGTCATCATCGGTCACGGGACGGCTGCCGTGGCGGGGGCGGCCGTCGCCGACGGTTTCGCCCGCTATCTGAAGGGAAAGCATTTTACCGTGGAAGCCAAGAAGGCTTCGGAACTCAGCGGATTCGCGCTGGCGGACGACCTGAGCGATACATTGGTCATCCCCATCACCCAGTCGGGGACAACCACGGATACCAACCGGGCGGTCGCCATGGCGGCGGAACGCGGGGCGCTTGTCATCGCCATCGTGAACCGCAGGCAGTCGGACATCACCCACAGGGCCCACGGGGTCTTCTACACGAGCGACGGCCGGGACATCGAGATGTCCGTCGCCTCCACCAAGGCCTTCTACTCCCAGATTGTGGCCGGTCATATCCTGGCTCTCTGCATCGGCCAGATGCTGGGTCTCGGCAACGATGTGATCGAGGGCGAACTCAAAGCCCTCGAACAGGCGCCCGGCCTCATGAGCAGGGTATTGGAAAAAGCGGCGAAGATAAAAGAGTCCGCCTGGGACATCACCAGGAGAAAAAAGTACTGGGCCGTCGTGGGCAGCGGGCCGAACAAGGTCGCCGCCGATGAAATCCGGATCAAATTGAGTGAATTGTGCTACAAGACCATATCTTCGGATATCGTTGAAGACAAAAAGCACATCGATCTTTCCGCGGAGCCGCTCATCATCGTATGCGCTGCGGGGAGCCCGGAATCCGTCCTCGGCGATATCATCAAGGATGTCTCCATCTTCAAGGCCCACAGGGCCGGGGTGGTCGTCTTCACCGATGAAGGAGAACATCGCTTCGAAGAGATTGCCGATTCCGTCATCTATCTTCCGGCGGGCCCGATGCCGCTCCCCGTCATTCTCAATACCATGGCCGGACACCTCTGGGGTTATTACGCCGCCTGCAGCATCGATGAAGACTCCTCCTTCTTCCAGGAATTCCGGAATGTCCTGAGCCTTGAGATGGTCCGCCAGGACCGGAAGGCCTATTCCCTTTATGAGAGGCTGGCAGACAAGAACCTTCATTTGACCCTGGACCGCTTTTATCTGAGGTTCAATGAACTCCGAAACAGGGGGGCCTTTTCTCCGACCAGCGTGAAAACCATCTCGGACATTTCCCTCCTGGTCAAATACGCCTCCGGCAAGCTCCCTCTCGAAGACTACTGGGCGGAATTCAACGGGGACAATACGGCGAATCCCATCGAACTCCTGAACGTCGCTCTCGGTCACGCGGTAGACGAACTCTCGAGGCCCATTGACGCCATCCGGCACCAGGCAAAAACCGTGACCGTCGGGACGAGCAGGAAGGAAGAAGTGCTCCGGGGTCCATTCTTCGACATCCTCAAGGCGCTCCGATTCCCGGAAAGAAACCTGAAAGGACAGAACATCCTGGCTCTGAACCGGATTCAGCGTGCCGTGTCAAGAATCAAAGGATACACGTTATACGATATCAACCATCTGGACGAGGAAGGCGTCCCTCTGGACACATCCACCATTGCCATCCGTCAGAGAGAGGGCGTATCGCTTGAGATGAAATCGAGGGCCGAAGCGTCGAAGAGGCTCATGGGCACGAAGCGGACGATTGTGAGAGCCGGCAATATCTTCGCGGGTTACGGGAAATCCGACGGAGCGGCCATCACGATCATCCCCTTGCTCGGAAACAAGCCCGGTGTCCGGAACCTTCTCCTGGTTCATGTGGAGTTCAATGAGTCCCTCTCCGCCAAGGAAAAGGCCGCCGTCCTCGGAGACCGTTACAACGATGTGAGAAACATGATCCATGAATACAACCTCACCTGGGACGAC
>CAYXFF010000007.1:21189-30054 GCA_964464185.1 uncultured Syntrophaceae bacterium
GGGGATCATTCTCTCCGGCGGTCCGGCCAGCATCTTTGACGAGGGGGTTCCCAGAAGTCGCGAAGGGCTCTTCGATCAGGGCGTGCCTATCCTCGGAATCTGCTACGGCATGCAGCTCATGGCCCACCAGTTGAAAGGAACCGTGACATCCTCTCCTCTGAGGGAATACGGGAGGGCGGATCTGACGCTGACCGAACGCGGGAAGAGCTCGCCTCTTTTCGCCGGCATCGGGGAAAATCAAAGAATATGGATGAGCCACGGCGACCAGATCACCCGCCTCCCGCCGGGTTTTGAGATCACCGGCGTGACCCCGAACTCTCCCGTCGCCGCCATGGAACACAGAAATCGGAACCTTTACGGGGTGCAGTTTCACCCGGAAGTCGTCCACACGGTAAACGGCCTGACCATGATCAGGAATTTTCTCTTTGACATTTCGGGCTGCAGACCTGACTGGAACATGGGGTCTTTCGTCAATGACACCGTGGCAAAGCTGAGAGAACAGATCGGTCAGGAGCGTGTGCTCTGCGCGTTGAGCGGCGGTGTGGACTCCTCCGTCCTCGCCGTACTCCTTCACAGGGCTGTCGGGGACAACCTCATCTCCATCTTTGTGGACAACGGTCTTCTCCGGGAAGGGGAGGCGGCCGAAGTGGTCCGCACCTTCCGGGACCATTACCATCTCAATTTCCGCATCATCCACGCCCGGGAGCGCTTCCTGAAAAAGCTGCAGGGCGTGACGGATCCGGAAAGAAAAAGGAAGATCATCGGCTTTGAATTCATCCGTCTCTTCGAGGAAGAGGCCCGGAAGCTCGGCAGTATCAAATTCCTGGCCCAGGGCACCCTCTATCCCGACGTGATTGAAAGCCAATCCTCCTTCGGGGGCCCTTCGGCCGTGATCAAGAGCCACCACAACGTGGGCGGGCTCCCCGATAAGCTGAACATGACCCTCGTGGAACCCCTCCGCGTCCTCTTCAAGGATGAGGTCCGCGAGCTGGGACGGGAACTGAATCTCCCGCCGTCCATCGTGGATCGGCACCCCTTTCCCGGGCCGGGTCTTGCCGTCAGGATTCTCGGGAAGATCACGAAGAAACGCCTCGAAATGGTGCGAAAGGCAGACGCCATTGTCCGCGAGGAGATTCTGAAGGCCGGTATGTTCAGCGAGGTCTGGCAGGAATTCGCCGTCCTTCTTCCGGTGAGAACCGTGGGGGTGATGGGAGACGGAAGAACCTATGAAAATGTCATCGCCGTCCGGGCCATCACGAGCACCGACGGCATGACGGCGGACTGGGTCAAGTTTCCCCACCACGTCCTGGAGGCCATATCGAGCAGGATCGTCAACGAGGTCAAGGGGGTCAATCGCGTCGTATACGATATCAGTACCAAGCCTCCCAGTACCATAGAATGGGAGTAACACAAAAGAAGGTGAAGGCATGAGAAGAACGAAATTCATCTTTGTGACAGGCGGCGTCCTGTCCTCTCTCGGGAAAGGTCTCGCGGCAGCTTCCATCGGCTGTCTCCTGGAATCGCGGGGCCTGAAGGTTACCCACCAGAAGCTCGACCCGTATATCAATGTCGATCCGGGAACCATGAACCCGTTCCAGCACGGGGAGGTCTTCGTGACGGACGACGGCGCGGAAACGGACCTCGACCTCGGTCATTACGAACGCTTCACCAGCGCCACGATGGGAAAGGCCAACAATCTGACCACGGGCCAGGTCTATTTTTCCGTTATCTCCAAGGAGAGGAGAGGCGATTATCTTGGCGGCACCGTCCAGGTGATCCCCCACATCACGAACGAGATCAAAGATTACATCCGGAAGGCCGCGGAGGGAACCGATGTGGCCATTGTGGAAATCGGCGGGACGGTCGGCGACATCGAGAGCCTCCCCTTCCTGGAAGCGGTGCGGCAATTCCGCAACGAGGCGGGGAGGGAAAACGCCATCTTCATTCACCTGACCTGGGTCCCCTTCATCAAGACGGCGGGCGAGGTGAAGACAAAGCCGACCCAGCACAGTGTCGCGGCCCTGCGGGAAATCGGCATCCAGCCCGATATCCTGCTCTGCCGGACGGAAAATTTCCTCTCCCAGGAAATCAAGGCCAAGATCTCCCTTTTCTGCAACGTGGAGATCGAGGCCGTCTTCACGGCCAAGGACGTCACCTGCATCTATGAAGTTCCCCTCATCTTCCATCAGGAGGGGGTGGACAACAAGATCGTAAGCCTTCTCAATATATGGACGGGCCAGCCCCACCTGGAAGAATGGAACGCCATGGTGGAGAAGGTCAAGAATCCGCGGCACGAAGTGACCATCGCCATCGTGGGAAAATACGTGAACCTGGTGGATTCCTACAAGAGCCTGAGCGAGGCCCTTGTTCACGGCGGCATCGCCAACGACAGCCGGGTCACCCTTCGCTACGTGGATTCCGAGAAAGTTGAGCGCGAAGGTCTCGACCACCTGCTGAACGGGGCGGACGGTGTTCTTGTTCCCGGTGGTTTCGGCCAGCGGGGCATTGAGGGCATGATCCAGGCGATCGAGCATGCCAGGGTTAACCGCATTCCCTTCTTCGGCATCTGTCTTGGAATGCAGATGGCCGTCACGGAGTTCGCGAGAAATGTCTGCGGACTCGAAAGAGCAAACAGCACCGAGTTTGACGAGACCACGCCCAATCCGGTCATCGATTTCCTGCCGGAGCAGCGGCGCGTCACGGAAAAAGGCGCATCCATGCGGCTGGGATCCTACCCCTGTATTCTAGAGAGTGAGTCTTTCGCTTTTGAGGCTTACGGTGAAATGGAAATCCATGAGCGGCACAGGCACCGGTATGAATTCAACAACACCTACCGGGATGTCATGGTCAAGAAGGGACTGTACATCAGCGGGACGTTTCCTGAGAGGCATCTCGTGGAGATCGTGGAGATCAAGGATCATCCCTGGTTCCTGGGCTGCCAGTTTCATCCCGAATTCAAATCAAAACCCAACAGGCCCCACCCGCTCTTCAGAAAATTCATCGAGGCCTCGCTGGCCCGCCAATCCGGGCAAAGCTGAGCGGGCCTGCATTATGTGCGGGGAAATCAGAATTCCGGACTCCGGATGAAATCGACGGCGTTTCTGAAAAGGACCAGGCCCATCCCTTCTTCGGGCAGTTTTTCCCGGGTCCATCGCGGATGGTTTGTTCGGTGAAGGTAGGCCTCGGGGTGGGGCATGAGGCCGAAAAGCCGGCCCGTCTCGTCACAGATGCCGGCAATGGCATCCGTCGATCCGTTGGGGTTCAGCGGATATTCCATGACGGCGTCACGACATTCCGCATCGCTGTAACGAACAACCACCTGCCTCTGCCGGTGCAGCCTCCTCAAAACCGTCCTGCTTTTCGTGACGAATTTGCCTTCACCGTGCCGCACGGGGAGATACATCCGTTCGATGCCCCGGGTAAAGACACAGGGGGTGTCTCTCAGAATATTGAGATAGACCCACCGGTCTTCGAATCGCCCGGAATCGTTAAAGGTGAGTGTCGCCGTCTGGTTCAGGTAATCGCCGTCGAAGGCGGGAAGCAGTCCCAGCTTGACCATCAGCTGGAAACCGTTGCAGACCCCGAGGATGAGTTTGCCGTCGCGAATGAAACGGAAAAACTGGTCCGAAAGCTTCTCGCCGCTTCCCTTGATTCCCGCGTGGATGATCCTGTTCGCGCCGGCCTTGGCCGACCCCAGGTCGTCCCCATCCAGGAAGCCGCCGGGCAGGTTCAGAAAATCATAGCCATCGAGGCGCTTCTCACCGTACAGAAGCTCGCTGATATGGACAATATCCACCTCGTCGGAGCCGGCGAGGCGGCAGGCGTGAGCCATCTCCCTCTCGCAGTTGGTCCCGTTGCCCGTCAACACAATCGATCTGACTCTTCTCGCCATCGCACACCTTCTAAAGTGAAATGAGGTCTTCCCCGGGACAGGGATTCCTCAACGCTCAGGAGAAATTGTTTCGACCATTCTAAATCTCGCTCCGCTGCAAGTTCAAAACTCGCCCGCTTGCAGCGGGCTCAAACATTGAACTTGCGGCCACTGCGCTGCGATAAGAATGGTGACCCGAAAAATTTCTATTCGCTTTTTCAGAACCCCTGTCCCGGTGCTTACGCTCGGCAGGTTGTTGAAAAACACTCAATTGCCGCCAGAATGTCGCCCCCTGCCTCCATTTTGTCATCCCCGCGGAGGCGGGGATCCAGTCTCTCTGCTGTCATGGTGAACTTGTCGAACCATCCATGTATTCCCGTTCCCTAATCAGGTTGAGGACAAGTTTCACGGAAATGAGAACAACGGGACAAAAAATCTGTTTTTCAAAAACCTGACTAGAACCTCAGCGGGCTCTGCCACGCCTCTTTCAAAGCGTAAATATCCTCTTCAATAATCTCCCCGCCCTTCATTCCTTTTACAATGAAGACGGGCTCCACAAGCACTTCGCCTATCTCCGCGAAGGTATTTCCCTGCAGCATCGACTCAAAGACATCCTTTGCTTCCGGCGCGATGGTCACCACGAACCGGCTCTGGGATTCCGAAAAGAGGAGATAATCGTCGCGGTTGATTCCCTGCGCGGGAACTCGAGCCAGATCCACGGCCATCCCGAAGCCCCCTGAGAACGCCGTCTCGGCCAGAGCCACCGCCAGCCCCCCGTCGGAACAGTCATGGCAGGACGCCACAGCCCCCGCGTCGATGGCCCGGCTCAGGGCCGAGTAGATTTTTTTCGCTCTTTCCGCGTCGACCTTTGGAACCTCATTCCCCACATACCCGTTCATGGCGAACCACTCGGAACCGCCCAGTTCCGCAAGGGTATCCCCGAGAACGTAAACAAGATGCCCCGCCGCCTTGGCATCCATGGTCACCGCCTTTCGGACGTCGTCCATCTTTCCAAGGGTGGAGAAGAGCAGCGTCGGCGGGATGGAGATCTTGGTCTCCTCAATCTGATAGTCATTCTTCATGCTGTCTTTCCCGGAGATGCAGGGAACCCCGTAAGCCCGGGTGTAATCATAGAGGGCCTGGTTCGCCCGGACGAGCTGGGCGAGCTTGTACTCGCCGTCCGGCGTCTTCTCGGACTGGACGGGATCGCACCAGCAGAAGTTGTCGAGTCCGGCGATCCGGCCGAGAGAGCCGCCCACGGCGATGGTGTTCCGCACGGCCTCGTCGATGGCGCAGGCAGCCATGTGATAGGTATCGATATCGCTGTAGCGCGGGCAGATGCCGTTCGCCACGACGATCCCCTCAAAAGAGTCCAGAAGAGGCCTGATGACGGCCGCGTCCCCGGGACCGTCGTTCATGACGCCCACGAGGGGCTTCACAACGCTTCCCCCCTGAACCTCATGATCGTACTGCCGCACCACCGATTCCTTGCTGCAGATGTTGAGCCGCGAGAGCATCGTCTTCAGCGCCTTGCCCGGATCGGCGGGTACCGGGAAACCGGGTTCTTCATGGCGCGGGGCGACCCACGCCGCCTTCAATTCGAGCTGCGGGACCCCGTCGTGGAGAAAGGCCATGCTCAGGCAGGCGACGGTCTTTTCTCCATAAAGGACGTGGAACATCCCCGAATCGGTGAAGCGTCCGAGAACGGTGGCCTCCACCCCCATTTTCTCCGCCAGCCGGACGAAGGCGTCCACCTTCCGCGGATCCACCGCCAGGGTCATCCTCTCCTGGGCTTCCGAAAGGAGAATCTCCCAGGGCTGCAGTCCCGGGTACTTCAGGGGGGCTTTTTGAAGATCGATCTCGCATCCGCCCGGAAGCCGGGCCATTTCTCCCACGGAGGAGGACAGGCCGCCGGCGCCGTTATCCGTGATGGCCCGGTAGAGATTGCGATCCCTCGCCAGGAGCAGAAAATCGGTCATTTTCTTCTGGGTGATGGGATCCCCTATCTGGACCGCCGTCACCGGCGAGCCCTCATGGAGTTCCTCGGATGAGAAGGTGGCGCCATGGATGCCGTCCTTTCCTATCCGGCCTCCCGTCATGACGATGACATCTCCGGGACGAATGTCCTTGGTGTGGGTGGGCTCCCCATCAAGCCGGGCGGGCATGATCCCGCCGGTTCCGCAGTAGACCAGCGGCTTGCCGAGAAAACGGTCGTCGAAGACAATGCAGCCGTTCACGGTGGGGATACCGCTCTTGTTGCCGCCGTGCTCCACGCCCTCGCGCACCCCTTCATAGATGCGCCGCGGATGAAGAATCCTTTTGGGAAGGGGCTTGTCATAGAAAGGAGAGGCGAAGCAGAAGATGTCCGTATTGAATATCAGCCTGGCCCCCTTCCCGGTTCCGAAGGGATCACGGTTCACGCCAACGATCCCCGTGAGAGCACCGCCGTACGGATCCAGCGCGGAGGGCGAGTTATGGGTCTCCACCTTGAAAACGAGGTTGTAGTCCTCGTTGAATTTGATGACGCCGGCATTGTCCACGAACACGGAGAGGCACCAGTCTTCTTCCCCCATTTTCTCACGGATCTCCCGGGTGGAACCCTTGATGAAGGTGTCAAAGAGGGAATCAATGACGATGCTTTTTCCTTCCCCCTCCGCGTATGTGATGCGGCTGTTGAATATCTTGTGCTTGCAGTGCTCCGACCAGGTTTGCGCCAGCGACTCCAGCTCCACGTCGGTGATTCTTTCCCCGAGGTCGAAGGCCCTTCTTTCCCGAAGGACCGCTTCGCTCCGGAAATAATCCCGTATGGCTTTCATCTCTGCGAGGCTCAGGGCCAGGACGCGCCTGTTGCTGATCTCCAGCAGTTCTCGCCCGCTCACCTGGAGATCGATCTCCTCCACCCGGATATCGTCTTCCCCCATGACCCTCGGAACATGGGCCGGCATTCCCTTCGCGGGGTTCCAGTCTTTCCCGCTGATGATGTCGTATCGCTCGATGAGATCGTTCGCGAGGAGTCCGGACGCGATCCGCTCCGCTTCCTCTCTCCCGATCCCACCCCGGATGATGTACTGCCTGGATGTGTAGACGCCGATGCTTCTGCCGTCCCGCCGGTCGCCGAGAACAAGTTCTATGGACTCCCGCGCCGTCTTCCCCACGTTGTCCGTCACGCCCGGCCTGAACCCCACTTCGATGAGCCAGTCAAAACCATCTGCCAGCCCCCGGTTCACGGCGTGGCGCTGGATGATGGGATCCGAAAGGGGACCTCGGGCAGCGGCTGTCAACTCTCTTTTCCTCAGATCGCCTTCTATCGTGTAGACATCAACGGTCCGCACGTCCTCCACATCCATGTGAAGGTTCTCGATGATCCGCCGCCGCACTTTTTCGCCCAGGGCGTCCCGGACGCCTTTCCTGAAACCGACTTCGATCCTGTTGACCATGGAACTCCTATTTCCGCAGATTGTACTTGATCATTTTCAGCTGCAGTCCCTTGCGGCTGAGGCCGAGCTGCTGGGCCGCCCGTGTCACGTTTCCGCCGCACTCCTCCAGAATCCTGATGATCATCTGCCTCTCGACTTCCTCTGTCTGGCTTTTAATGAAATCTTTGAAGGGCTTCTCGATTTTCCCCTGCGGCGGAACCGGGGGAGCCTTCACCTCCGGGGGAAGGTCTTCCGCGGCAATGGCGTCCCCTTTTGCCATGAGGACGAGCCTTTCCATGAGATGCTCCAGTTCCCGGACATTTCCCGGCCAGTCGTAAGAAACAAAAAGGTCCTGGACGTCTTTTTCGATATGACGGACGGACCGGTCGAGCTTCCTGTTGAGCTTATCAAGAAAATACTCCGCCAGGGGGAGGATGTCCTCTCTCCTTTCCCTCAGGGGCGGCAGGTGTATCGGAAAAACATTGAGCCGGTAAAAAAGGTCTTCCCGGAATCGCCCCTCCTTCACGTCCTGCAGGAGGTTCCGGTTCGTTGCCGTCACCAGCCGGACATCCACTTTGATGGTCTTTAATCCGCCGACTCTCTCAAACTCATGATCCTGGAGCACCCTCAGGAGCTTCACCTGCATGTCCCGCGGAATTTCACCCACCTCATCCAGGAAAAGTGTCCCCTTGTGAGCCAGCTCAAACCGCCCCGGCTTTTTCATGGCAGCGCCGGTAAAGGCCCCCTTCTCGTAACCGAAGAGCTCGCTCTCCATCAGGTTTTCCGCGATGGCGGCGCAATTGATCCGGATAAAGGGATTCTCTTTCCTGGGACTGTTCCTGTGAATGGCGTGCGCGATGAGATCCTTGCCCGTGCCCGTCTCTCCCGTCAGGAGAACCGTTGTTGTCGTGGGCGCGACCTTCTTGATGGTGTCGTAGATGTCCATCATGGGCTTGCTGGATCCTACCATGCCGCAGCGGTCCACATCCTCGGGACTGAGAATGAACTCCTCTTCATTCAGGGCGCTGGTATGGAGGGCCTTCCTGACGACCCTTTTCAAATCATCCTGATCGAAGGGTTTGGTGATGTAATCAAAGGCCCCCTTCTTCATGGCGTCCACCGCCGTGGCCACCGTGCCGTGGGCGGTGATCATGATGACAGGGGTGGAAGGGTAATCTTCGACCACCCGATCCAGAAGGCCCATGCCGTCGAGTTTCGGCATCTTGAGATCGCTCACGACGACGGCGACATCATGATCCTTGAGGACGCCCAGGGCCTCCAGGCCATTTTCGGCCGTGGCCACATCATACCCTTCTTTCCTCAGCATGGCCTTCAACACCAGCCGCATATTCGCTTCGTCGTCAACAATCAGTATCTTTTTCATGGGCGCTTATAAACATTTTTATTCGATCTCATCAACCGAAGGTTGATAAGCTACACGAATTCCCATCCCGTTGCAACTGTTATGAAGTCCTTGTTATCGCTGATAAAAAAATATAACGGCTCGTCTCTAAGCGTAAAGGTTGTTCTTAAACACTTTTTCGTCAGGCTGTTCAAAAACGTGCAGATGCAAGGCGC